>JAGHZG010000005.1 GCA_017743275.1 Chloroflexota bacterium
CGTCGGCCCGGTCTTCGGGGCGGGCCGGGCGAATGCGCCAGCGGCGGGCCAGAATCCGGCGCCGGATGTGGTCCCAGAGGCGACGGCCCAGCCACGGGCGAGGAAGGGGCCGCTCAGGGGCGGGCGGAAACGGTTCCTGGTCGGTGAGGCGGCGGTAGATATAATCCGCCAGCACCCTCAGCGTCGCCACGGTGGGGGCGGCAATGAGCACCCCCAGGATGCCCGCCAGACTGCCTCCCAGGATGACCGCCACCAGCACTACCAGCGGGTGCAGGTTCAAACTCCGCCCCATAATACGGGGGATGAGCAGGTTCGCTTCCACCTGCTGAATCAGGACGTAGACCCCCGCGACCAGGACGGCGAACCAGAAATTACTCAGGGGCAACCAGTACGACCCCTGGAACAGAGCGATCAGAATCGCCGGAATCGCGGCAATGGTGGGCCCGATGTTCGGGATGAACTCCAGCACACCCGCCATCAGGCCCAATGCGGGGGCGTTGGGCAGACCGATGGCGGTGTTGACTACCGTCGTGATGACGGCAATAAGCAGCCCCAGCAGGAGTTGCCCCCGCAGAAAGGCGTTCCAGACCTCCGTGATCTTGTGCCGCAGCCGGACAAAGTCCTCCCGGAACGACGCCGGGGCCAGGTTATCCAGCCAGGCCACGATACGGTGGGCGTCCCGGGTCAGGTAGAAGGAAGAGAGCAGGATGAAGATGACCCAGAACAGAGTGGAGATGAAACTAAAGACAACGTTGACCGTCCCCGTCGCGACGGCCGCCAGGAACTGACGGATTCCCTGCTGGAACTCCCGGTAGACGTCCCGCAGGTCCAGTTGCCACTGCAGGACCTGGATGGGCTGGGAGAAGAAGCGGTCCAGTTGGGCCGCGATGCGGACAAAGTCCAGGTTCAGCGACGTCACCGCCCGCACGACCGGCGGCATCGCGATGACCGGCGCGGTGACTGCCGCCGCGATGAGCACCAGAAAGACCAGCGCGGTGGCCCCGGTCCGGGGGATGCGCGCCCGCTGCTCCAGGAAGTCCACCACCGGGTCCAGGATGAAGGCCAGCAAGAAGGCCAGGATCAGCGGCGGCAGGACGCCCCGGAAGCGGTAGAGGATCAGCGCCAGGATGACGAAGACCATCGTCCCCACCAGCCGCTTCGTCCCCACATCCCAGCGTTGCACCGGTTCCGCGCTCACGTCACCCTCATAATTTGACAGGACTTACGCAGTTGGCGGATAAACTTTGACTCCACTGCAAAAAGGGTTCTTTATCGCAGAGACCGCAGAGTACGCAGAGCATTAAGAAAATCTCTGCGCTCTTCGCGTTCTCTGCGATGAGTTTTTGCAGTGGACTCAACTTTGGAATTCGCCACGAATTTCACGAATTGGGGTAACTGCCTGCCCGAATCGGTTTGCAAGTGATGTAGCACAGGCTGTCAGCCTGCATGCAGGCCTGATATATACCTGCACTGCTACCGGATAAACGTGAGAACCAGTTGGGCAGTGAACAGGGCAGAGATCAGGCCGGCGAAAAATTTGATCCAGAAGTCGGTGCGGGCCAGCCGTTGCTCCAACTGATCAAACCGCTGGTCCACGGCCGCGAAGCGGGCGTCTATGGCGGCAAAACGGGCCTCCATAACGCTTTCCAGGTTCGCCAGTTCCCGCCGGAACTCTGCCCTCAGGGTCTCCTGGCCCTCCCTCATCTCGGCCCGCAGGGCCGCCTGGCCCTCTTTCATTTCGGCCCGCAGGGTCTCCTGGCCCTCCTTCATCTCGGCCCGCAGGGCCTCCTGGCCCTCCTTCATCTCGGCCCGCAGGCCATCTATGGCCTTCCACAGGGCCTCCTGGCCCTCCTTCATCTCGGCCCGCAGCGCCTCCTGACCTGCCCTCATCTCGGTCCGCAGGTCATCTATGGCCTTCCACAGGGCCGCCTGGCCCTCTTTCATCTCGGCCCGCAGCGCCTCCTGACCTGCCCTCATCTCCGCCCGCAGGTCATCTACGGCCTTCCACAGGGCCTCCTGGCCCGCTCTCATCTCGGCCCGCAGGGCCTCCAGGGACTTCCACAGGGCCTCCTGGCCCTCACTCAGACGTTGAATCTCGTTCTCCATGCGGATCAAAATGCCGGCAGGAGAACGGCGGAGCGCCTCCACATCAATCAGGAGTTCCCGCGGGACCCGGCGCTCCTCTATCTCCGTGAGAACCTCCAGGATCATCTCCCGGAGACCCTCTACCTGCTCTGCTCGCACCGCTACCGGCTCCACAGGCATGAGATTCTCCTTAGCGCAAGGGATCACCGCACCGGCCCAATTTCATCCGGCGGCCAGTAGACAAAGACCGCATGCCCGACGATGTTCGCCAGCGGCACCGGGCCGAAGGAACGGGAGTCGTTGGAATGGCTCCGGTTGTCGCCCAGTACGAACACATGCCCTTCCGGGACAAGGGTTGGCGGGTAATCGGGACCACCCTGCCGGACCGCCCACGGTTCCGTCAGTGGCACGCCGTCCACGAAGACCTGTCCGCCCTGAATAGAGACCGTCTCTCCGGGCAGCGCGACCACCCGCTTGATGAGCATATCCCGTGCCCCGTCCATACGGAGCACCACCACATCCCCCCGATGGGGACCGCCCCTCAGCCAGTAGGAGATTTTCTCCACAATCACCCGCTCGTTATCGTGGAGGGTGGGCTCCATACTCTGGCCGCGCACCACCGTCGCCTGGGCCAGGAACGCGTTGATAAACAGGGCGATGAGGATGGCTGGAAGGACGGTCTCCACCAGTTCCCGCAGGGCCCGCAGCAGGAATCCGGCTGGGTGCCTCGGTGGGCCGCTCTCAGGCGCGGGGGAAGGGAGTTCCAGGTCAGACATCGGTCGCTCCTGCAAAAGGCGGGAGATGCCAGGCACTTCCAAAGCGCCCGGCATCTTCTACTCATCGGCGACGAGGCGGCACCTTGCGGTCCGCCGGGCTCCGGCTCACCGGCACCCGGTCCCGCATCCGGGCCTCCTCCGGCGTCCAGCCCTCCAGCACGGCCCGCCGGGAGAGACGAATCTTCCCGTCCGGGTCTATGTCGGTCACCATGACCATAATTTCGTCGCCGATGTCCACCGCGTCCCGGATGTTCTTGATAGGCTGGTCGGAGAGTTGGGAGATGTGGACCATGCCGTCGGTGCCGGGGGCCAGTTCCACAAAGACGCCAAAGTCGGTGATGCGGACGACGCGGCCGGTATAGACCTTGCCGACCGCCGGGACCTCCGTCAGGCGACGGATAATCTCCTCGGCCCGACACGCGCCGTCCCGGTTGGTGGATGCGATGTAGACGGTGCCGTCGTCCTCAATGTCCACCTTGACGTCGCACTCTTCCTGGATGGCCCGGACGGTCTTGCCGCCGGTACCGATGACCGCGCCCAGTTTGTCCGGGTCCACGTGCAGGATGAGCATGCGCGGGGCATAGGGGGAGAGTTCCGGTCGGGGCGCCGGGATGGTCTGGCGCAGGACGTCCAGAATCTGCAGGCGCGCCTGGCGGGCCTGCTCCAGCGCTTCCGCCAGAATCCGGTCGGAGATGCCCTTGATTTTGATGTCCATTTGCAGGGCCGTGATCCCCTTCTCCGTCCCGGCGACCTTGAAGTCCATATCCCCCAGGTGGTCCTCCATGCCCAGGATGTCGGTCAGGATGCGGTAGCGGTCGCCCTCCATGACCAGCCCCATCGCGATGCCCGCAACGTGGGCCCGGATGGGTACCCCGGCGTCCATTAAGGCCAGGGTGGACCCGCAGACGGACGCCATAGAGGTGGAGCCGTTAGAGGAAAGGACCTCGCTGACAACGCGGATGGTGTATGGGAACTCGTCCTCCGGGGGGATGACGGGCAGGAGCGCCCGCTCCGCCAGCGCGCCGTGGCCGATTTCCCGCCGCCCCGGCCCCCGCAGCGGGCGGGTCTCACCGGTGGAGAAGGGCGGGAAGTTGTAGTGGTGCATGTACCGCTTCGTCTCCTCCGGGGAGAGGTCGTCCAGCAGTTGCTCCTCCCGGGGAGTGCCCAGTGTCGCCACCGAGAGGACCTGGGTTTCGCCGCGCGTGAAGAGGCCGGAGCCGTGGGTGCGGGGGAGCAGGCCCACCTGGGCGGAGAGGGGGCGGATGGTGTACGGGTCCCGCCCGTCCACCCGGATTCCGTCCTCCAGAATGCGCCGCCGGACCACCTCCCGCGCGACTTCCTCAAACGCCTGCCAGACCAGCAGCGGCTCGGTCGTCTCGCCGAACCGTTCTTTGAGTTCGTTCATCAGGTCGTTGATGGCGGCGTTACGGGCCGCCTTATCCGGCGCGTCGTAGAGGGCGGAGAGCAGGCGGTCGCCGACGTGCTCCCGCACCTGGGCGATCAGTTCCTCCGGGACGGCGTGGGAGACGTAGGCGCGCTTGGGCTTGCCCACCGCCTGCCGCATCTCGTGCTGGACGGCGATGACGTCCTGGATGGCCTGATGGCCCAGCCGGAGCGCCTCCAGCATCAACTCTTCGGATACTTCGTTGGCGCCCGCCTCCACCATCAGGATGGCCTCGGCGGTCCCCGCCAGCCGCAGGTCCAGGAGACTGCGCTCCATCTCCGGGATGGTCGGGTTGACCACCAGCCGACCGTCTATGTAGCCGATGCGCGCGGCGCCGACCGGCCCACCGAAGGGGATGTCGGAGATTGTCAGGGCGGCAGAGGCGGCGATGATGGAGAGGATGTCCGCCTGATGCTCCTCGTCCTGCGAGAGGGGCGTGACGATAATCTGCACCTCATGGCGCATGTCCTTCGGGAACAGGGGGCGCAGGGGACGGTCGGTCAGGCGGGCGATGAGGATGGCGCTCTCCGGGGGGCGGCCTTCCCGGCGCTGGAAGGAGCCGGGGATGCGGCCAGCGGCGTAGAGTCGTTCCTCAAAATCCACCGTCAGCGGGAAGAAATCCACGCCTTCCCGCTCCTCGGCGGACATAGTGGCTGTGGCCAGCAGGACGGTGTCGCCGCAACGGATGGTGACGGCGCCACCGGCCTGCAGGGCCAGATGGCCGGTTTGCAGGGTAAGGGTATGGTCCCCCAACCGGGTTATGAATGTGCGACTTTCCATTTATTTCCTCCATGTCCGGAGCCCGCATGGAGGTTAGAAACTGGGATATGGCCCGCGCGCGGGGCGAGACATATCCCAATTCCGAACCTCCGCCGGACTCCGGGTCTTTTTTATCAGGAGTTGGGGCGGGCAGCCTCGCCACCCGCCCCAACCCCCAACTTCCAACTACTTCCGCAGGCCCAGTCGGCGGACGACCTCTTTGTAGCGCTCCGGGTCCGTGCGACTCAGATAGGTCAGATGACGGCGCCGCTTGCCCACCATTCGGAGCAACCCCCGCCGGGAGTGCTCGTCGTGCTTATGGACCTTCAGGTGCTCGGTCAACTGGTTGATCCGACGGGTGAGAATGGCAATCTGGACCTCCGGCGAACCGGTGTCCTGAGGCGAACGGCCGTATTCGCGAATGATCTGTTGCTTCTCGCTCTTGCTCAACGGCATACGGTTCTCTCCCTCCTGCAGTCAGGCATCGGCGGGGCCAGAATGCCCCGCCGGATTTGTGGGGATATTTTACCACATTTCGGGTAGCAGGCAAGCCGGTAACTGAAGCCGATTGAAATCGTCCTTCCCGGGCACTCCGTGCCGGGCCTCGCCCCGAGGGCTCGGCCCGAGGGGTGTCGGCGGAGGCCGACACTCTTTCGTCTGCACTCCAGGAGAGATCGGCGAAGGCCGACCAGCGGGGCCTCTCCCATCTCATCCGCCCTGACCGTGACCGACGCGCTGGGTCAGGAGGTAACCCTTACCGCTCCGCCCCAGCGCATTGTCGTCGCGGGCAACAAGAGACTCCTATCCTGCTCCTGGACGAGCCGACAGCCCACCTGGACCTGGTCAACAAACGGCGCATTCTGACCCCGCTACGGGGCCTGGCCGCGCAGGGCAAAACGGTCCTCTTCACCACCCACGACCCGGAGACTGCGCTGGTGGTAGCGGACGAGTGCGTCCTGATGCGGGCCGGGCGTATCCTGCACCAGGGCCCGGTGGCCGACGTCCTGACCACCGAGAAACTGACCAGATCTACGAGACCCCTCTGCGCGTTCTCCCAGTCGTCCTGCTGGACTTCCGTGCAGGCTGAAATATTCCGCCTTTGCCTCCATGCCCCAGATGTGCTATAATCTACCCACCGAACAGGCCAGGCAACAGGAGCAAACGGGGACGGTTCAACATGCCAGCCACCAAAACCACCACCGACCGGGCGGAAGCGTACAACCAGAAAGGCCTTCAGGCCTATGCGGACTGGGACATAGAACAGGCTGTAGAGCGGTTCCAGGCGGCCATTCGGCTGGCCCCTGAACGGGCCGATTTTCACCTGAACCTGGCCCGGGCCCTCGCCCGTTCCGGCGACTTTGACCAGGCCCTGCGGGCACTGGCCGAATTCCTGCGCCTGGAGCCGGATTCGCCCGTCGCCGAACGGTTTGAACGGCTCTTCGCGCGGGGCCTGGACGAAGTGGAGACCATCCTGACCGAAAAAATGAAAACCAGCGGTATGCCCATTGACGAAATCGGGGCCGCCATGCAGATGTGGCTGGAATACCGCATCGCGCTGGGCCGGGAGCCCCTGGTCATGCGGAAACCGGAAGGCTGGGCGGCCGCGCTGGACTACACCGTCCGCAAGGTCAACCTGCGCAAGGTCACCCTGCGGGAAATCGCCGCCCTCTACGACGTCAACGAGCGCACCGTGCGGGAGCGATTTGAGCAACTGGTCGCCACCCTGGACGTGATGCCCTGCGACTACCGCTACTTCGTGGGCGAACAGAATCCCCTGGACAAACTGGTGGAGGCCGCCGAACTGCTGGAGCAACTGGAGGCCCGCTTCCGCGAATCCTGAATCTGCAATCTGCAATCTGCAATCATCCCAAGAGGCCATCCGATGTATCCCGATAGCGAAATCCTCTTTCCCCCCCGCTGCATCCCCCCGCTGCGCAACCTGCGCGGCGAGCAGTGGGCCCGGTTCATTGACCATCTGACCCAACTGCCCGATGACCATGAGGACGTCCTGGGCTTCTCTCTGCTGATGATCCAACTGGGCAGTTGCCTGACCTGCAACCTGGATAGTTACCGGGCCTCCCTGGGCTGCTGTACCTGTGCCCGCCGCACCATCGCCGGCTTCAAGGGATCGGACGAAGAGTTGATCCAACTTTTTGAGGAGGCCCGCGAAAAGGTGCGCGCCTACCTCAGTGGGGCGCAGCCCGTCCTTCCCGCCGCTGAGGGCGAAGAGGAAGCAGAAGAGGAATAAGACGTGGGGCACAGATATTTTCGCCCGATGCTTCAGCATCGGGCCGATGTTGCAAAGCCTCTTCGGGGCTCGGAAACAGCCCCCAGGGCTTTGCGGAATCAGCCCGACGGTTTACCGTCGGGCTCCAACGTCTCCCGCTCTCTTGCTCTCCTGCTCCTCGTCTCCTGCCTCCTCGCTTCTTGCTCCCCTGCCGCTTCCGCCTTTAAGTGGACCGGCGAAGAGGAACCCATCCGCCAGGCCTACGCCCTGCTCCAACTGGCCGGGAACCCCTTTCACGCCCAACCCCGCACCCTTCCCTACGAACCCGTCGCCTACACCAGTTTCAACCCCTTCGGCATGAACGTCTTCCTGGAGCAGGAGGCGGAACTCTGGAAGCGGGAGAAGACGGTCCAAATGGTCGCCGACGCGGGCTTCCGCTGGCTCCGTCAGAGTTTCCCCTGGGAGGACATAGAGATTCACGGCAAGGGGGACTTTGAGGACCGGCGCCACATCCCCTACCGCTCCGCCTGGGAGAAATACGACCACATCGTCGCGCTGGCCGAACAGTACGGGCTGGACCTCATCGCTGTCCTCAGCAACCCCCCCGCCTGGTCCCGCGCCGACGGCGACGCCCGGGGCACTTTCGCCCCTCCGGACAATCTGGAGGACTACGGCGATTTCGTCCACGCCGTCGCTTCCCGCTACCGGGGCCGCATCCGCGCCTACCAGGTCTGGAACGAGCCCAACATCTACCCCGAGTGGGGCGAGCAGCCGGTGGACCCGGCGGGCTACACCCGCCTGCTCTGCACAGCCTACCGGCGGATCAAAGAGGCCGACCCCGAAGCGGTCGTCCTCACCGGCGCGCTGGCCCAGACCATCGGCTACGACTTCGGCCCCGGCCCGTGGACCGGGATGAACGAGTTCGTCTTCCTCCAGCGGATGTACGACGCCGGCGCCGCCGCCTGCTTTGACGTCCTGGCCGTCAACGACTACATTCTCTGGTCTGCCCCCACCGACCGACGCCTGCGCCCCTGGGCCGTCACCTTTGCCCGCCCCGTCTATCTGCGGGACCTCATGGTCGCCAACGGCGACGCTCACAAGCCCATCTGGCTCGCCGAGATGAACGCCAACGCCGTCCCCGACGACCCCTCCATTCAGAACTGGGGAGCCTACGGGCAGGTGACGCTGGAGCAGCAGGCCCGCTACGCGCCGTTGGCCTACGAGCGCGCGCTGCGGGAGTGGCCCTGGGTTGGCGTCATCAACTTCTGGTTCTTCCGCCGCCCCTCCGACGCGGAGCGGGACCAGGCATGGTACTACTTCCGCATGGTGGAGCCGGATTTCACTCCCCTCCCCGTCTACTACGCAATGAAGAACTACATCGCCGGATTGACGCCCACCCTCTACCCCGGCACCCACCAGGAAGACCACTGGGCCCTGACCTACAGCGGGGAATGGGAAACCGTCCGCGACCCGGGGGTCGTCCTGGGGGCATATCGCCGGGCCTCCGCGCTGGGAGCGACGGTCTCTTTCGTCTTTGAGGGCCGCGCCCTGACCCTGATCCCCGGCCCCGTGGAGGGGCAGATAGAGGTGCAGATAGACGACGGCGCGCCCCGGCGGCTGGAGGTCGGCGGCGAACCTCTGCGTCTCTTTTCTGCGCCCCGCCAGGGGACACACCGGGCGCGCATCACCCTGATGGAGGGGCAGGCGGGCGTGGACAGCCTGACGGTTCACAAATAATGTGCCAGGCACTTCAAAAGTGCCTGGCACGTTGTCCTTCATCGCCGCCAGTATCGCTCCGCCGGATTTCCGCCCCCTACCGCCGCCGCGTAGGCCCGGAAGTGGGCCGCCAGGTCCGCCTCACCCGCCCAGAAACTGGTGATCTGAGAGCGGTAGCAGAGGGCCGCTGCGATTTTCGCCTCCAACGCCACCTCATCCAGCCCGACCTCTTCTGCTCTCCATATCCCTTCCCCTAACGCTTGTTCCACCCGTCCCGGTTTCCCCGCGTACGGGTAGTCCTCGTAGTAGACCAGGGGCCGGCCTGTGGCCTCTGCCGCCTGCCGCACCAGCCGGTGGTCCACATGTGCCCCGGCCCCCAGCGGGACGCAGAGCGTCGCGGAGGACGGGAGTTCCGCCATCCGAAGGGCCAGTTCCTCCCGAAGCGCCCCGTCCTCCTCCGCGATGGGCCCCCACAGTGCGTCGTAGTTTGGGTAGAGGAAACGACCGTCCGGCGCGCGCCGGTAGATGCAATCCCAGAAGTCCCAGTGGACCGCCACCGCCCCCAGACGGGCCAGCGCGGCCCGGTCCTCCTCCCGCCGGGCCGCCGGAGCGTCCGTCTCCGCCAGCCCCCAGTACTCGTGGAGCGCCTGCGCGAAGTCGGATAGCGGCCCCTCCGGGCTCCCCGCGCAGACTGTCACCACCCACACCCGCATCCCGGCCCGGACCTGCAGGGCAATCCGCCCGCCGCAGGAGAAGACCGCGTCGTCCAGATGGGGGGAGAGGTAAATCCAATCCGGCCGTCCGTCTTGACAATTTATTGCACTTGCATATAATTGCATTAGCAACTCCTATACAAAAACGGGTGATGCTGACTCGCGAGGCCGTCTTCCGACAGATTGACGCCGACCGCGTGATCCCCATCCAGGAACTGGTCGGGGTCCAATACGACAACCGCCTTCGGATGCCCATGCGGTTCTGCCGCCGCGGCCGGGAGTACGAAATCGTGGAACTGATCAGTTCCTTCCGCGAAGACCTCCCGTCTCCCTCTATGCTCTACCTGGTGCGTGTCCGGGAGGGGGATGTCTTTGCCCTCTACCTGGACCTTACCGAACCGGTGGACCTGGGTGGCCAGACGGTCTGGCGGGGACAGTGGGTGCTCCACTTTCAGGTGGAAGAGGAGGAAGACATATTGGTGGACATCCGGCTGAAGCAGATCGCTGATTTTCACGGTCACCTCTGCCCCGATCTGGCCCTGGGGTACCGGGTCAGCCAGTATGCGCTGGAGCGGCTGGCGTTGGCGCTGATGGGCGGCGCGCTGCTGCGGGTGATCGTGGAGAATGCCACCTCGGCCGTGGACGCGATCCAGCATATGACCGGCTGTACCCTGGGGAACCAACGGCTTATGGTGCGGGATTGGGGCAAGCATGTGTACACCTTCATTTACGGTGAAAAGGAGGGGCTGCGCCTGGCCCTCCGGCCCGGCGTCCTCCCCGAGAATCCGGATATGACGGCACTGGAGCAGAGGATCCAGGCCGGGCAGGCCACCCTTTTGGAGACGGCCCGCTACCAGACACTCCTGGATCAGCGGGTCACCTTCGTGCTGGACACACCAGCCGAGGTTCTCTTTGTCGCCCGATACGTGCCGGTCCGTTGGCCCTGGGAGCAGAACGGGAGCGCGTTGCTCCGCTGCGAGGAGTGTGGCGAGCCGGTGTTGGAGACCCATCTGGTGCTGCGAAACGGTCGTCGTCTCTGCCTGGACTGCCTTAGCGGAATGCTCCCAGCCTGTATGACTCCCTGGGGGGATTGAGGGGAAGGCGGAACTCCCCTCACCACCCCAAAGTCTACCGCAGGATATCCCTTCTGTCAATCCCATATTTCTCTGGAAGGAGGAACGATGACGACATCCGGTCCACCGCGCGCGGCGATAGAAGCCCTTATCCGGGAAGGGAATACGGAGGCCCTTCTCCAAAAGGCCGGAGAACTCCATGGCCACTTCTGCCCCTTCCTGGCCCTGGGGGTCCGGGCCGGGGTGATCGCGATGCGGACCCTGGGGATTCTGGAGAACCCAGGCATGGAGGACGTGGTCGCCATCCTGGAGTGCAATAACTGCTTCAGCGA
Source organism: Chloroflexota bacterium (assembly GCA_017743275.1). Classification (GTDB taxonomy): domain Bacteria; phylum Chloroflexota; class Anaerolineae; order B4-G1; family DUEL01; genus SpSt-77. The sequence goes on from JAGHZG010000005.1 coordinate 11,126, forward strand.
CGGTGTCCAGATGGTTACTGGCTGTACCTTCGGCAACAACGCCCTCATCTATCGGGATGTGGGCAAGACGGCTTTCACCCTGGCCCGACGCGATGGCGACGCCGTCCGGGTGGCCCTGCGCGCCGACTTCGTGGAGAGGTTCCAGGACCGCCTCCCGGATGAGGCCAGCACCCTGTTCCAGAAGATCGTCCAGGAGCATCAGGAGGCTACCCCCCAGGAACACGCACGCCTGATGGAACTCTGGACGGAGGCCTCGTTTCAGCAACTGGCCCTGCCGGAGGAGGAGGTCTTCGCTGTCCAGCATTTGCGTGTGGAGGTGCCGCCCCGCTCCCGCATCTTCGCTTCGGTGCGCTGCGCTATCTGTGGCGAGAGTGTGATGGAGACGCGGGCCCGAATCCAAGACGGTCAGCCCGTCTGCATCCCCTGCTCCGGGGACGAGTATTACCAGCTGACCGGGAACGGCATCGCGGTGGAGAGGTAGGTGGGAGTGGGACGCAGGGCTTTTGTTTATCTGCTCACTTTCTGGGTCATCCTGACCCTCAACTTTCTCCTGCCGCGCCTGCTGCCCGGAGACCCGCTGGCGGCGCTTCTGGACCCGTCCAGTTCCGACTACGTCTATGACCCGGAGGTGCGCGCCGCCCTGGCGGCCTACTACGGCCTGGACCGTCCCCTCCCGGAACAATATGGGCGCTACCTGCTGGGGGCCCTGACCGGCGATCTGGGCCGCTCCATCCGCCTCAACCGCCCGGTGGCGGAACTGGTCGTTGGACGGCTTCCCTGGACCCTGCTCCTGGTGGGGACAGCACTGCTTTTCTCATCGGCGCTGGCCCTCCTGACGGGTACGGAGTCGGCCTGGCGGCGGGGTTCCTGGGCCGACCGGGGGCTGGTCTCGGCCAGCATCCTCCTGGCTAACGTCCCGGTCTATTTTGTCGGGATGATGCTCCTGCTCCTCTTCGGGGCCCGACTGCGCTGGCTCCCCCTGGCCGGAGGACGGACGCCCTTTGCCCGGTACCCATCGGCCCTGGCCGCGGCCCTGGACATCGGCCGTCATCTTATCCTGCCCGCGCTGACCCTCACACTGGCGATGCTGGGCGCTAAGTTCCTCCTGGTGCGCAACGCTACAGTGAACATACTGGGAGAGGACTTTATGCTGGTGGCCCGGGCCAAAGGACTGCCCGAGGGACGGCTGAAGTGGGGGCATGCCCTGCGCAATGCCCTGCTCCCGTTCGTTGCCCACCTGGCCGCCCACGCCGGAATGGCCGTCACCGGTGCGGTCTTCATAGAAACCCTCTTCAGTTACCCGGGGATGGGTCGCCTCATCTTTGAGTCTGTCACCGCGCGGGACTACCCGGTCATCCAGGGGGCTTTCCTGGTCGTCTCCGCTGTGGTGCTGACGGCCAACTTCCTGGCCGATCTGATCAGCCTGCGTCTGGACCCTCGCCTGCGGGAAGGAGGGGCTGTAGGATGAGACGGCTCGGCGGAGAAGTCTGGTTCGGTCTGATCCTTCTGGCCCTCTGCAGCGCGGTAGCCGTGCTGGCGCCCGTGCTGGCCCCTTATGATCCCCGCGCCTTCAGCGGCCAGCCGCTGGAGCGGCCCAGCCGCGCCCACCCGCTGGGCACCAACGACGTCGGCCAGGACATCCTCAGCGAGTTAATCTACGGCGCGCGCGTCTCCCTCACCGTCGCGCTGGCGGCCGGCGCCGGCACCGTCCTCCTGGGACTGTTGGTCGGGGGAATGGCCGGATACGCCGGGGGGTGGCTGGACCAGGCCCTGATGCGGCTGGTGGACGGGATGCTGAGTTTGCCCCGACTGCCGCTCCTCATCCTGTTCGCCACCTTCCTGGGCTCGGGTCTTCCCCAGACTATCGCCGTCATCTCCTTCCTCTTCTGGCCGACCACTGCCCGCGTCGTCCGAGCCCAGGTCCAGAGCGTCCGACAGCGCGGCTACGTCCGAATGGCCCGGCAGTTCGGCGCCAGTCACCTCTACGTCTTCCTGCGCCACATCCTCCCCGCCATTGGCCCCCTTATCGCCTATGGCCTGGTCACCTCGGCTGGGCAGGCCGTGGCGATGGAGGCCGGCCTGGCCTTCCTGGGGCTGGGGGACCCCCTGGTCCAGAGTTGGGGGCTGATGATGCGCTTCGCCCTCAACCTCCCAGGTCTTTTCCTGACCGACCGCTGGCTCTGGTGGCTTCTGCCCCCTGCCCTCTGCATCACCCTGCTCATCCTGGCCCTGGCCCTCATAGGCATCGGGCTAGAGCGCAACCTGAACCCCCGTCTGGCCCGGAGGTGGCGATGATGCTGATGGTCCAGGACCTTCGGGTGACCTTCCTGCTGGACGGAAAGACGGGCCTTCGGGCAGTGGACGGCGTCTCCTTTGACCTGGCGCCGGGAACGTCCCTGGGAATCGTCGGGGAAACCGGCGCGGGGAAAACAACTATCGCCCGGGCCCTGCTGGGGCTCCATCCCTCCGGGTGCGTCCAGGGCTCTATCCGCCTGGACGGCCGGGAACTGGTGGGCCTCTCCGAAGAGGCTTGGCGGGCCATCCGCTGGCGCCGCATCGCCCTGGTCCCCCAGTCGGTGGGGACGGCCCTGGACCCGGTCTACCGGGTCGGGGACCAGATCGCCGAACCGCTGCGCTACCACCTGGGGCTCTCCCCGGCGGAGGCGTGGGGCCGGTCTCTGGAACTGGCCCGCCGGGTGGGGCTGGAACCCCGTCACCTGCGGGCCTATCCCCACCAACTCTCCGGCGGGGAGAAACAGCGGGCCCTTCTGGCGATGGCCCTCAGTTGTGCTCCGGACGTCCTGGTGCTGGACGAGCCGACCAGCGGGCAGGACATGCTCTCCCGTGCCCGCCTGCTGGACCTGCTGGACGCATTGCGCCGGGAAGGGGGAATGGGCCTGCTGGTCATCTCCCACGACCTGGCCGCCGTCGCCCGCCTGACGGAGCGGGTAGCCGTCCTTTACGCGGGCCAACTGGTGGAAGTCGGGCCGACGGCGGAGGTCTTCCAGGACCCGCGCCATCCCTACACCTGGGGGCTGCTCCACGCCTACTCGGATATGTCCGCCGCGCGCGACCTGCGGGGCATCCGCGGCGCGCCCCCGGACCCCGCCAACCCGCCGCCGGGATGCCGCTTCCATCCTCGCTGCACTCAGGCAATAGACCGCTGCCGGCGCGAAGAGCCGCCGCTGAGAGATATCGGCGGCCGCTGGATCGCCTGCCACCTGGGCGGCCTCCAGACCCTCTTGCGGGCCGAAGGGTTGCGCAAGACCTTCTCCGTGGACGGCGGAGAACCGGAGGAGCGGGTAGAGGCCGTGCGGGAGGCTACCCTGGACATTCGGGAGGGGGAAGTCGTCGCCCTGGTGGGGGAGACCGGTAGCGGCAAGACCACCCTGGGCCAGATGCTGGTGGGCCTGCTCCCCCCGGACGGCGGCCGGGTCGTCCTGGAGGGCCGGGAACTGACGGCGGCCAGGGGGAAGGAGCGCCGGGCGATGATGTCCCGCATCCAGTTGATCCCCCAGGACCCCTTTGACGCCGTCAGCCCCCGCCTGACGGTCGCTGAAATGGTTCGTGAGCCGCTGGACATCCAGGGCATCGGCACGCCGGAAGAGCGGGAGGCGAAAGTGCGCCAGGCCCTCCGGACGGTGGGCCTGCCCGCCAGCCCCGACTTTCTGGCCCGCCGGGCTCACGAACTGAGCGGGGGACAACTCCAGCGCGTCGTCCTGGCCCGCGCCCTCGTCCTGGAACCCAAACTCATCGTCGCTGACGAGCCCGTCTCTATGCTGGACCCCAGCGAGCAGGCGCGGGTCATCAACCTGCTCAAGGAGATTCAGACGGAGCGGGGACTGGCCCTGCTCCTCATCTCCCACGACCTGGCCCTGGTGCGCAAAATCGCTGACCGCATCCTGGTGATGCATCGGGGACAGATTGTGGAGGAAGGGCCCGGAAATCGCATCGTAACCCGGCCCGAACACGAGCATACCCGTATGCTCCTGGAAGCCGCGCCCCGATTGGGGTGAGGAACCTGTAAGCCCAACACCATTCACAAGGAGGCCCAAATGTTTCGCAAAACCTGGCTACCTTCTCTTCTCCTGATCCTGTCCCTGACGCTGGCGGCCTGCGGGGCTCCCACGCCCGCGCCATCGCCCACTGCGGCCCCGTCGGTCCAGCCCCTGCCCACAGC
>JAGHZG010000401.1 GCA_017743275.1 Chloroflexota bacterium
CGGGGGGTCGGGGAGCAGGTCCGGCGTGGGCGGGGAGAGCAGGGTGACGGCGGCGCGGGCGATGGGAGCGACCGTCTCCCCGAAATGGCCCACTTTGTCCGTCACGGCGTCCGCATCCCGCTGGGTGGCGCCGAGGGTGAAGGGGGAGCCGTAGAGGCGCAATTTCAGCCGGAGGATGCGCAGCACGGCCTCGTCCACCCGGGCCTGGAAGGAGGGGTCGGAGGCGTACTTGTCCCGGAAGAAGGCCAGCGTCGCTTTCACGTTGGCGATGTGGGAGTCCCAGTCGTCCCCGGCGGCGAAGTGGGAGAGGATCAGCAGGTCGTTGCCCGCCAGGAACGCTTCCTGAGCCACCCGCAGGGGGTTGAATTTCTGCTCCGATGGGTCGTAGAACCGGCGGATGGCCCGCACGCCCAATTCGTCGGCGACGGCGACCCCCCCGGTCTCCCGCCAGGGAGCCACTTCCGGCAACGCCAGCAGTGATTGCAACGCCTGGGGGTCAAAGGCGACCGGTTTGGTGGAGGCGTAGAGGTTGCCCAGAAACCCCCGGTAGCGGATGGGGGCCACCAAGAGGCCGTCCGGACGCTCCAGTGCTTCGCCGCTACCTGTGGCGGCCAGGAAGGGGGCCAGTTCTATCTGCTTGAGTTGCTCCAGGGACTTCTGGACGGTGGAGACTTCCTCGGAGAGGGGGCGGTCGGCCGCACCCAGTCCGGGGAAGTGGCCGGGGACGACGGCCACCCGGCCGTTGCTGCCAGTGTGGATGCCCCGGATGTACGCCTTGCCCATTTGTCCCACCCAGAAGGGGTCGCCGCCGAAGGAGGCGGTGCCCATGTCGGCGGCGCTGCCGGGCCGCGGGGTGTCCAGCACGTCCAGCATAGGGCCCAGGAACAGGTTGATCCCCAGCGCGTGGAGTTCTTTCCCCACGATCTGTCCCACTGCCTCCGCGTGGGCTGGATTCCAGGTGGCGCCGATCGCCATTGGAGAGGGGAGGGGGGTGGTGCCGCTGATGGGCAGGGTCGGGAGCCCGGTCCGCTCCCCCTGCCGGACGGCGATGAAGAGGGGCACGTACGGGCTGGTCGCGGTCTTCCCTTCGGAGACGGGGAGGGGAATCTGGGCCGCGTCCCAGGCCAGACGCTGTAACTGGCTGGTGAGGGTCGCGACCTGGGCAGGGGCGTTCCCCTCGTTGAGGATGTTGCCGTTATCGGGGGATAGCAGCACTCCGCCGATGCGCTCGTTGACGATGAGGTCGTAGATGGCGCTATTCTCTGCCGTGTCGGTGCCCGGGAAGGTGACGATGAAGAGTTGCCCGACGCGCGCCGCAGGCGGCATGCGGGAAAGCAGGGAGGCGGCCGGGTCCGTCGGCTGCTGAGCGGCTACCGGCGTCAGCCCCCCGGCGATCAGGGCCAGGATCAGGCAGATGGGCAGGAAGTGTTTCATCGTGATTCGTGATTCGTGTATTCGTGTATTCGTGTCCTATTCGTGGACTGCCCCTTTATCTCTGGTATTGTAGCATACCCTGAGGCAAAGCACAAGAGCAACTATTCAGGCGCTGACTGAAGTCAGCCTTCTTGGGCCTGCGGCCGAGGGTCGGCCTTCGCCGACCGCATCCCACCCCCGGCAGATGGGTCGCCAGGAGGGGGTCAGGACACAGACACGAACGGAAGGAGCACCGCGGCAGGACCGGGTGCGCCGGTAGGGGCGACCCTTGCGGTCGCCCAGGGCAGGGGCAAGCCCTGCCCCTACGCCCTCCCGGGCCGCAGCCCTTTCCGTCGGCCTTCGTTGACCCCTCTGGTAACAGTGTCGGCGAAGGCCGACAACCGGCGCGCAGGGCCCAAGGAGGACGCTTTCCATCGGCTGAATAGTTACGCCCAAGGAAGTATTCAGCGGGACCCGAAACGGCACTCCACTGGTACTTCGTGCCTGACGACAAACGAACAAGATTTGGAGCGCTGATAAGCCCTGGGAAGCGCGGGGATAGTTGCCTTCCTCAACTGAAGATGTTATACTTATACCAACTCCCAACACGGGATATGCGTAAACGGGACTTGCGCATTCCGGTAACCTTTCCTCCCCCAGGGGAAGAACGTGCCGGGCACCAGAGGCGCCTGTACGTTCGGAGATGAACGCTACGGTTTCTACACTATATCCTCAGGGGAAAACGCCATGGACATCCATCTGACCATCAACGGTATCTCCAGAAGAATCTCCGTCGCCCCCAACGAGACCCTGCTGCGGGTCCTGCGCCGGGAAGGGTACTTCAGTGTCAAACACGGCTGCGAGGACGGCACCTGCGGCGTCTGCACCGTCCTGGTCAACGGGGAGCCCCGCTCCAGTTGCATCACCCTGGCCGCGCAGGTGGACGGCGCGGAAATCCTCACCGTGGAGGGGCTGAGCGGCCCCCAGATGCGGGGCTGGAAGGGGAGCGCTCCCCTTCACCCCATCCAGCGGGCCTTCATAGAGACCGGGGCCATGCAGAGTGGCTACGAGGCCCCGGCCCTCATCCTGGCCGCGAAGGCCCTCCTGGACCGCAACCCCAACCCTACCGAGGAGGAGGTCCGGGACGCCCTGAGCGGCGTCCTCTCCCGCGAGACCGGCTACGTCAAGCCCGTCCAGGCCGTCCTGCGGGCCGCCGCCTACCTGCGGGGCGAGGAGCCCCCGCCCCTGGAGGTGGAGGAGGCCATCCCGATGCCTCCCCAACTCCTCTCCCCGCCTGTGGAACTCCCGCCCGAGTTCCCCACGGCCAGAGGGACGGGCCCCCAGACCGTCGT
>JAGHZG010000402.1 GCA_017743275.1 Chloroflexota bacterium
CTCTGAGAGACCGACAATCTGAACGCCGTACTCCGTGTGCATCTGTTCTTTCAATCCCCGATCATCTTTGAGATCGTTGTCCTCGGTGACAAGATATGGGACTTTCCCGGTGACGGCTACATTCAGGAATATGTTGTCCTTGGGGTCTCTGCAGAGGGTGATATTGACGGTTGGCTCTACGACTTCCGCCTGTTCATAGATCAGATCGCCCAATTCCCGCACGTCTTCCCTGGTGAAATAACGGCTGAATTTCGGTCGGGCCAGCACTTCAAACAACTCGGTAAGCAGTTCCTCCGAGGTCACAAGTCGGAAGCGTTGTTCTTTCCACGCCTGGATGAGCGGCAAAGTAGCCGGACCTTTGAGCAGGCCACGGACCAACAGGTTTGTGTCAATGACCGCCCTGATCATAGCGTGCAGTCCTGACCCGTTCTACTTCTTCGTTAATCTCTTCCTCGCTGATGGGGTAACTGGCAACACGCTCCCACACACGGGCCAACAGCGCGTCCAATCGCTGGCTCCAGGGGCGCGTCTCCAGGGCCTTCCGCACGGCTTCCTGCTCCTGAGGTCCCAGTTGGCGGACGATGGATAGAATCTGTTCAAGGGTCAGGTCCAATTCTATACGCCGCACTGTTGCCTGATGCATCGGCATTCCCTCCCAGTGCATAGCATCTCTACTGCTCAAAACCGTACCTCATACGGCCGCCGCTGTCGGAAGACAGTGATGGCCTCAAACCCGGCGGCCCGCACCATCGCCAGCGCCTCCCCGAAATCCGCGCCGATGTCCTCCGGACGGTGGGCATCGGAGCCCAGGGTGACGAACCGGCCTCCCTCCTCCCGGAACCAGCGCAGAACCTGAACGGACGGGCCGGGCGGCCCCATTCCGCGCCGCCGGTAGGAAGTGTTCACTTCCAGCGCTTTCCCCCGTTCGGCCACGGCCCGCAGCACCCGCCGCATCGGGGCCTCGTAGGGGGTCCAATCTACCTCCGCCCACCCGAATCGGTGGAAGATGGCGCGCCGGATGATGTCCGGATGGGCCAGGATGTCGTAGTCGGCCTCCTCGGCCAGGCGGGCCAGTTCGTCCAGGTAGAGCGCGACGCCTTCACCGAATTCCAGGCCGTGGAAGAAATCGGCGGTCTCCACGGGGCGGTGGCCCACCCAGTGGATGGAGCCCAGGACCACGTCGTAGGGGTGGGCGGAGAGAAGGGCGCTCAGGTCCGGGCGGAAGAGATGGGGTTCGCCGCATTCCAGCCCGATGTGGACGCGCACCCGGCCGTTCAGGCGGGCCCGGCAGTTGACCAGGGCCTCCCATTGCTTCTGGGGCCGGAAATAGCCGTAGCCGCCGTCCAGCAGGTTCATGTCCACATGGTCGGTGAGGGCGATCTCCGGCATTCCCCGGGCGATGGCCGCCCGGCAGACGGCCTCCGGCGAGGCCTGGCTGTCAAAGGAGAAACGGGTATGGACATGGGAGTCGGGAATCATCAGGGGGAAATTGTACCACAGGTCAGAAAAAAGAGAAACCACGAAGTAACTACACGCCGATTGAAATCGTCCTCCCTGGGCACTTCGTGCCAGTTGTCGGTCTCCGCCGACAGCCCCTATGGGCGCGCCTGAGAGATCTGGTCGGCGAAGGCCGACCATCGGCCGCAGGCCTAAGAAGGCTGACTTCAGTCGGCGCAAGTTTTTCGCGCCCTTCGTGCCTTTCGCGTCTTTCGCCCCTTCCAAACTCCGACATTGTATGGTAGAATATCCGCTGCGATGTCACGAAAATGGGGATACTGGCTTCTGCTGGGATTGCTCATCGGTGGATTGGGTGCTCCCCCGGCGGGTGCCTCCGGTGAGCGTCTGGTCCTGGCCTTCTACTACGCCTGGTACGATATGGCGACCTGGGAGAGACCCCTCCCTGACCGCCCGGCGCAACTCTACATCTCTGCCGACCCGGCGGCCATAGAGCGACACGTCCTCTGGGCCCGTCAGGCCGGGATTGACGCCCTGGTCCAGTCCTGGTACGGTCCCCGGATAGCGGACAACCAGACGGAGACCAACTTCGCGCTCCTGCTGGGCATCGCCGCCCGGCACGGCCTCTCCGCCGCCGTGGACCTGGAACTGACCAGCCCCTTCATCCACTCCACGGGAGACGTCATCGCCGCCCTCCGGCATGTGCGGACCGTCCACGCCGCCCATCCCGCCTATCTGCGGGTGAACGGTCGCCCCGTCATCTTCTTCTGGCGGCAGGAGCGGTACTCCGTGGAGACCTGGCAGGCCATCCGGCAGGAAGTGGACCCGAACCGGGAGACCATCTGGATCGCCGAAGGGATCCACCTGGACTACCTGCGGGTATTTGACGGCAACCACCTCTACAGCGTCGCCTGGGACCCGGCGCCGGAGAGGGTGTTGGTCCGCTGGGGCCGACGAGTGCGGGATTGGAGCGCCCGCAACGGCGTGGAGAAGTTCTGGGTGGCGACGGTAATGCCTGGATACGACGACCGGGTCACCGGCCGCGCCGACGCCTTCGTCCGCGACCGGGCCGGGGGAGAGTACTACCGCCGCTGCTGGCAGGGCGCCGCCGACAGCGGGGCGGACTGGGTCATCATCACCAGTTTCAACGAGTGGATGGAAGGGACGCAGATTGAACCCAGCGCGGGGTACGGGGACTTCTACCTGAATCTGACCCGCGAACTGGCCGGTTCATACCGGGCCGGACGGGCATCGGCGCCGGTGACGGCGCCATCGGCCACGCCGACCC
>JAGHZG010000403.1 GCA_017743275.1 Chloroflexota bacterium
TCCCCTCCCCGCGCCGCGCAGCGGCAGCGGGGCACGAATGATTCAGAAGCGTCAATGAACTTGGGGGGCGGGGGGAGGGGTCGGCCCCGGAGAGTCAGGTAACCGGTGTGCCAGTTTATGTCCGGGTTAATTTTTTAAAGCTCATAAGCGCCCTCTGGCAGTGCGCAGCGCTTTCTCCCCCGACCACGGGGCGCCTGAGCGCCCCTGGTTCTGTGAGCCAGGCCGTTTACGGCCTGGCGACAGGGGGAATTCGCAGCAGGTGTTTGTGAGCATCGTCTGGTACGACACAGGCGTTTGATCGCCCCCTGGCCTTATAGGTGACAGTCACCTTGGGCATCTGCGGTTGTAGAATTAAGGAGTGATGGATGGGCTCATTGAAACTCATCACCATCAAGAGAATTCCCATCCGGGTTCACATCACCTTTCCCCTGATCCTTATCTGGGCTGCTGTGCAGTTTGGTATAGTGCAACGCAATGGGTGGTGGGGTGCACTGTTTGGTATCGTGGTGACCCTGCTCCTGTTCCTGTGTGTGGTCCTCCACGAACTGGCCCACAGTCTGTTCGCCCTTCAGTTCGGCGGCCGCGTCAACGAAATCGTCCTGCTCCCCTTGGGCGGGGTCGCCCAGATGGAGCGCATCCCGGACCGTCCCTATCAGGAGTTGCTGATGGCGCTGGCCGGGCCGGTGACCAGCGGGATCATCGGTATTGCTCTGGCGTTCCTTACGCTGTTCCTTTTCCCCCTGCGGATATGGACGGACTTCCTGCGTGCCCTCTCATCGGGTGGAGACCTCTCCTGGTCTTACCTGCTGCCCTACCTGGCCATCACCAATCTGTTTCTGGCGGGGTTCAATCTTCTCCCGGCCTTCCCAATGGACGGCGGACGGGTGTTGCGGGCGGTCCTGGCGACGGTGATGCCCTACAGCCGCGCCACCGCTCTGGCTGTGCGCGTGGGGCAGGGACTGGCGTGGATGCTGGGGCTGCTGGGGCTCTTCACCCGGGACGTTCTGCTCATCCTGGTGGCCCTCTTCGTATATACGGGCGCCACCCAGGAGGGTCGCCTGGTGCAAATGAAGACGGCCCTGGCCGGGCTGCGGGTCCGCCAGGCGTACTCCCATTCCCCCCGGGTTGTGCATCCCGAGGAACCACTGGGCCACGCGGTAGACCTGATGCTGGAGGGCTTCCAATCCGATTTCCCTGTTTGTGATGAAGGGCGACTGGTCGGAGTGTTGACCCGTACCGGGGTCCTGCAGGGGCTGAAGGAGTACGGGCCCCAGGTCCCCATCCGCGACGTGATGCAGCGGAGATTCCTGATCGCCAGTCCGGAAGATGACCTCTTTGATGTCCAGCAGCGGATGAGCGAAGTGGGGGCTGAGGTAGTGCCGGTGGTGGATGCGGGCACGTTTCTGGGCCTGCTCACCCGGCAGGACCTGGAAGAGGCCTACCGGCTGGTGACCGTTTATCCGTCCCTGCTTCCCCGGCGGCAGTGAGAGAAGGAGAACGTGCCAGGCACTTTCAGAAGTGCCTGGCATGTCATTACGGACATTTTCTCGCGGTTGTCAAAGGAGAATGTGCGTACCCAATCGGAATGGCTCTGGGGAGTGAAGGAGAAGCCCATTCGTGCCCTGGTCCTCTCCGGTGGGGGCGGGCGGGGAGCCTACGGATGTGGCGTCTACAAATACATGGAAGAAGTCGGGCTGGCGCCCGACATCCTGGTGGGCACCTCTATCGGCGCCATCAACGCCGCCGCCATTGCCTCGGGAAAGACGGCACGAGACCTGGAGGCCGCCTGGCTCTCCACCCGAACCCGAGATGTCCAGCGTTTCTGGCGGCTGCGCCCCTGGCGGGCCATCTACGACACCTCTCCCTGGACCCGCACCCTTCACCGGTTCATTGATTTTGATGCCCTTGCCCGCACGGAGAAGCGGTTGCTCATCACCGCAACGGAAGTAGAAAAGGGTGACCTGCGCATATTTGACAACCGGGAGATAGAGATTACGCCCGCGCACGTCCTGGCCAGTTGCTCCATCCCACTGGTCTACCCATGGACCCGCATCGGTGACCATCACTACTGGGACGGGGCAGTGATGGCGAACACTCCCCTCTCAGCAGCCATTGATGCCGGAGCGGATGAAATCTATGTCGTGTTGCTCTCGCCAGTGGGAGAACGGTATATTTCCCCGCCTCGCTGGCCATGGCAGGCCTTCGCGGTGATGCTGGACCTGGCTCTCAGCGCGACCTTTGAAAACGACATCAAGCAACTGGAGCGGATCAACCAACTGGTGGCCCAGCAGATAGACGAGAGGCATCGCTACATCCGGTGTCGGGTAATTGTCCCCAGCCGGGAGATTGGCCTCTTGCAGATTCTCCGCTACGATCCCCGGACCAGCAGGGAACTGATTGATCTGGGATACCAGGACGCCCGCCAGGCGCTGGGGGAAGGGAACTGATGGTCTTTGAGGAAATGGACGCTCATATCCAGCGGAAGTGGGAGGCGCTGAGCCGCTTTACCCAAAAGTTGCTATCTGGCTCCGGCGGAGCGCAGGTGGCCAAGATTATCCTGTTTGCAGCCTGGCTAAAGAAGAATCTCGCTCGGAAAGCAACATAGACGTTGTTGAGTCCTTTAAAATCGTACCGGGCCAAAGTCTCAAAAAATCGTGCCCTCACCCCTCTCCCTGCCCCTTCCTCTCGCCCGCTCGCCTTCGGCGGCAGGCGAGGGGGGGGTGGGAAGAGGGGTTTTGCGGCG
>JAGHZG010000404.1 GCA_017743275.1 Chloroflexota bacterium
CGACACCGCCAGCGGGCACAGCCAGCCAGCCGCCCGTATGGGCTACGGGTTCAGCATGGGCCGCCCTTGCCGCTCAACTCCTAATCGTTAGCAGGCCCGAAGAAGGAACGTTCTGGGCCGGAAAAGGGCCGTCGGGCGGCGAGGCCTGTTTCGGGTCTCTGGGGGCGCGATTCCGGCCAGGCGGGCCTGCTAACCCGCGCATTCAGCCGACAGCGCTCCGCTTCGCTGCGCTCGCTCCGCGCTGCGGCTGATGCGCCGATCGTTATGCCGCTACTTGTGTGAAGCAAGCGTTGACCGGAACGGTCGCGAAAGGAGAAGAGAATGCCCAATTCTATGATCGAGATCAACGGATTGTTCAAGAAGTATGGTGACCGGGTGGCGGTCAACGGGGTGAGTTTCTGCGTCCAAGAGGGAGAAATCTTCGGCCTGCTGGGGCCGAACGGCGCGGGTAAGACGACGACCATCTCCATCCTGGCCACGCTGCTTCCCCCGGATGAGGGACAAGCAACCATCGGCGGATACGACCTGGCGCGACAGACAAATCAGATCAAGCCGCTGATTGGCTTCGTCCCCCAGGAACTGGCCCTCTACCCCACTCTCAGCGCCTGGGACAACCTGGCCTTTTTCGGCCGCATCTACGGCCTGCGAGGGACGCCGCTCAAGGAACGCATCGCCGCCGTGCTGGACCTGGTAGGGCTGCGCGATCGTTCCGGGGACGCCGTGCGCACCTTCTCCGGCGGAATGAAGCGCCGTCTAAACATCGCTGCCGGCCTCATCCATCAGCCGCGCGTCCTCTTCCTGGATGAGCCCACCGTGGGAGTGGATCCCCAATCGCGCAACTTCATCTTCGAGCACGTCGAGCGGCTGAAGGCGGAGGGGATGACCATCCTCTATACCACCCACTACATGGAGGAGGCCGAGCGCCTCTGCGACCGGGTGGCGATCATGGACGAGGGGCGCATCCTGGCCCTGGACACAACGAAGGGGCTGATCGGCCTGCTGGGCGGTGGGGTTATCCACGTGGGGGTAGCGGCAGAGGCTATCGAGGATTTGCTGCCCGCCATCCGCACCCTGCCCCACGTGCGGGCTGCTTCCGCCCAGGACAGTCGGCTCAAGGTCGAAACCAGCGCCGCCCGCCCTGCCCTGCTGGAATTGATCGAACTGTGCAACGCCCGTGATGTGCCCATCCTCTCCCTGGAGGTGCTGGAACCAAACCTGGAGAGCGTCTTCCTGCACCTGACGGGCAAGCGCCTGCGCGATTAGGAGGTGTGCGATGCTGAATCAGATCCTGGCCTTAACCTGGAAGGACCTCAAGATTTTCTTCAAAGACCCTGGGGCGGTGGCCCTGATCTTTCTGCAGCCCTTCATGTTCATCGTGGTGATGAGTTATGCCCTGGGCGGCTTGTTTGAGCCCGGCGAAGACCAGATTCAACTCCTGGCCGTGAACCAGGACCGGGGACCGCAGGCAGCAGCCATCCTCCGGCAAATAGACGAAATGGACGCCTTTCAGGTGGAAACGACCTGGGAAGGCCAGCCCTTAACCCGAGGGATGGCGGAGAAGCTGATCGTCGAGGGAAAACGCAACCTGGCCCTGGTTTTTCCGCCCGATTTCTCCGAGGTCCTGGAACAAGACCCGGCCGCAGCACAGCGCCGCACAACCAGGATATTGGTCATTGTGGACCCGGCCACCTCCAGCCAGTTTGTCGAGCCAATCCTGGGCACGCTCCAGGGCCTTATCGAGCGGCGCACCTACACGGCGATGATACCGAAAGGGTTGGATTTGCTCTTCGAACGTCTAGCCCCCCAGACACCCGTCGAGCAGCGCGAGACGTTCAAAGCCCAGGCCCAGGAGGCCATGTCCGGCGGCCTGTTGGGAGGAAGGGAACCGGTAGTCACGGTGGAGCGGACAACTCCGGCCGGGATGCAGGTGGAGAAGTATCCGGACACCTTCCAGCAGAACGTCCCCGGCTACACTATCTACGGTATCTTCTGGATCGTGAGCCTGCTGGCCGGCTCGGTGCTGGAGGAAAAGCGGGAGGGCACCTTCCGCCGGCTGTTGGTGGCCCCGATGAACCGGGCGGTGATGCTGGCCGGGAAACTGGCACCGTACTACATCATCAACCTGATCCAACTTGCGATCATGCTGGGGGCATCCAGCCTGTTGTTCAGGATGAGCCTGGGCCATTCGCCGGGTGGCCTGGTGGCGGTGAGCCTGGCGGCGGCCGCTACAGCCACCGGGCTGGGGGTGCTGGTCTCGGCCCTGGCCCGTACGGAGGCTCAGGTGGGTGGCCTCACCGTCCTACTGTTGCTGACGATGTCCGCCCTGGGTGGCTGCTTTGTGCCCCGCTTCATCATGCCGGGCTGGCTAAAGACGATGGGCCTCATCACGCCGCATGCCTGGGCGCTGGATGCCTATCAGGATTTGCTGGTACGGGGGTATGGGCTGGTGGAGGTGTTGCCCAAGGTGGCCGCCCTGGCCGCGTTTGCGGCGGCCTTCTTTGGCATTGGCGTATGGCGGTTCCGCTTTGAATGAGGTTGCCACTGCTTCGACTAACACACATCACATGACAGCCGGCGCAACAACAGTAAACCACATGGGGCAGCGGCATAACCACTCGCTGGAGCCGACCGTGCTCCGCTGCGCTCCGCACGGCGGCTCAGCTCGGTGCCGTTGGGCGCAATGGCCCTTTAACAACACCAGGGCAACAAGGACTTACCGCTTCC
>JAGHZG010000405.1 GCA_017743275.1 Chloroflexota bacterium
GGTGAGGACTATGCCTCCCGCTGCCATTCCTCCGGGTCGTAGGCCGGGAGTTCGCAGCGCAGGGGCCGGTCCTGCCGGTAGCCCAGGACGTACTGGGCCTGGATGAGTTCGTGAATCTGGCTGGTGCCCTCGTAGATGCAGGCCCCTTTGGCGTTGCGCAGGAACCGCTCCACGTCGTACTCGTCGGAGTAGCCGTAGGCGCCGTGAATCTGGACGGCGTCCGAGGCGGCGGCGAAACTGGCCTCGGTGGCAAACCACTTGGCCAGGCTGGTCTGCCAGGTATTGCGGATGCCCTGATTCTTGAGCCAGCCGGCCCGCAGGTAGAGCAACCGGCCAATCTCATAGTCCCGCCGCATGCGGGCAATCATCTGCTGGACCAACTGGTGTTCGGCGATGGGGCGGCCGAAGGTCCGGCGCTCCTGGGCATATTTCACCGACGCCTCCAGACAGGCCCGGATGAGGCCCGTGGCCCCGGCGCCGATGGTGTAGCGGCCGTTATCCAGACAGGACATCGCAATCTTGAAGCCCTCGCCCTCCTCGCCCAGCCGGTTCTCCACCGGGACCTCCACGTCGTTCATCGCGATCCAGCCTGTGGAGCCGGCGCGCACCCCCAGTTTGCCGTGAATATCCCCGGTGGTGACGCCCTTCATCTCCCGCTCCACGATGAAGGCGGTGATGCCCTCGTGGGGGCGGGCCCTGGGGTCGGTCCGGGCGAAGACCAGGAAGTTGTGGGCCAGGGAGGCCATGCTGATCCACATCTTCTCGCCGTTGAGGATGTAGACGTCCCCCTCCCGCCGGGCGATGGCGGCCAGCGCGGCGACATCCGAGCCGGCCCCGGGTTCGGTCAGGCCGAAAGCGGCCCAGCGCTCCCCGCGCGCCTGGGGGACCAGGAACCGTTGCTTTTGCTCCTCGGTCCCCCACTGGAGCAGGCCCAGACTGTTCAGGCCGACGTGGACGCTCATCACCACCCGCAGGAAGGTGTCCACCCGCTCCAGTTCCTCGCAGGCCAGCCCCAGGCTGATGTAGTCCATCCCCTGCCCGCCGTAACGGACCGGGATGCAGATGCCCAGGATGCCCAGTTCGGCCATGCGTTCTATGGCCCGGACGAAGGGTTTGTGGGCGCGGTCGTACTCTTTGACGTAGGGGGCCACTTCCTTCTCGGCGAAGTCCCGCACCATGCGGACGACCATTTCGTGTTCAGGGGTCAGGGAGAAGTCCATGCATTTCCTCCGGTGTGAGATAACTGACTACCGGTCATTATATTCAAGGCGGAAAAAGATGCAAGTCGCGATTCTGTGGGGGGTGTCCCATGATCCCTCTTGTCCCTCCCGGCCCCTCTTCTCTCCTTGCAGCGGGGAGAGGGAGAAGAAAGTGGGGGCGGCGGCGAAGCCGCCGCCCCCAACGCCCTCTTCTTTCCCCCTATCGGAGGGTGCGAGGGAGTCCCCTGTTATTAGTCCTTTTGTGCTATACCCAACCGCAAAATAGTCTATCTGCGCTATAGACAAAGCGACAGGATGATGTATCATGAAAACCGGTCAGTAACTGACCGGCGGTCAGTATGTCCACCTATCGCGTATTCATCCTCACCGGACACCCGCTCTTCGCCGAGGGCGTGGAGACGCTCCTGCGGGAACAGCCAGGGCTGGAGGTCGTCGGCAGCGGCGACGTTTCCCCCCAGACCTTCGCCCGCATCCAGGAAATGGCCCCCGATGTGGTGGTCGTCGGTGCCTCTGGCGATGAGCAGGACGCTCTGGTCGCGCGGGTCTTCCAGGCCCTCCCCGGCCTCAAGGTGGTGGCCCTCAACCTGGACGATAACCGCATCCACATCCACTACCGCCAGACGAAGGTGGGGCGGCAGGTGGAGGACCTGGTGGAGGCCATCCGCCAGCCGCTGGAGTGGGGGCGGCCCCGCCCGGCGCAGATGCGCATCTTCGCCGTCATCCAGGGCCACTACGGGCAGCGCATCGTGGAGAACATCCGCGTCCACGGCCCCCGGGGCTGGACGGTGGAGTGCTGGCGGGCGCCCGAACTCCCGGCGATGATAGACGACCCGGAATCCTATCTCCCTCTCCATATCCCTCCAGCGGATCTCATCCTGGCACTGGGCGAGAGCCCGGCCGTCGCCCAACTTATCCCCGACATCGCCCGACGGGCCAACGCCCGGGCGGTCATCGCCCCGGTGGACCACAGCGCCTGGCTTCCGGAGGGGCTCATCCGCCAACTGGAAGTCCGTTTGAATCAAATGGGGGTCGCGGCGGTTTTCCCGCGACCCTTTTGTTCGCTCACCGAGGACGGGTACAACGTCCGCCATCAGCGCATTGCGTACTCCAATCCCTGGATTGCCGAGTTCGCCCGCCACTTTGGTCGTCCCGTCTTCCGGATCCGCGCCGAGAACGGCGTCGTCCAGGCGGTGGAGGTGGAGCGGGATACGGCCTGTGGCTGTGCCCGCTTCGTCGCCGAGCATCTGGTCGGGATGCCGGTGGGGGAGGCCATCTTCCAGGCCGGCATCGTCCACCACCACTATCCCTGCCTGGCGGGCATGACCATAGAGCGTTCGCTGGGCGATACCCTGCTGCATATCTCCGGTCAGTTGATGCGGCAGGCGGTGGAGGTGGAAGTCGCGCCGTTCCTGCCCCGGGCCGCGTACCTGGTGCCCGAGGGACGGTCGGCGTAACTTCTCGCGTTTCACGTTTTACGTTTCACGTTTCACGTTT
>JAGHZG010000406.1 GCA_017743275.1 Chloroflexota bacterium
GACCATAGAGGTGGGGACTCCAAAGGAGAGGGCAGAGGCTCCCCCCGCCTATACGATCTACCACCCGGTGTCCCCCCAATCCCAAGGAGAGCGCTATGGCCGGGCCGCCTGTCTGCCCACCGCAGCCAGCATGATTCTGGAGTACTACCACTCCCAAAACCCTGCCCACCGCGCCGCTTCACCCGATGATTTGATCGGCATGCTGGATAGCGGGGATGGCACTCCTGGAAAAGGCGTCACCCTGGATAAATTGAACGATGACCTGGGCGAACTCGGCTACACAGCGACCACCAGTACCGGTTCACTGGAGGACCTCGGCAATCTCCTCCGGGAGGGTCCGGTGATTGCCAACATCAAGGTGGATTTGATCGGCACGCCGGGTAACGGCGACATTCGGATGGGCCCCAGTGTTCACCACTCGGTTGTCGTCAAAGGGATGAGTGCCGATGCAGTCATCATCAACGATCCGTGGAGCGGCAAAGAAAAGGCAATAGAGCGGACAACGTTTGAACAGATGTGGCGAGAGGGTGGAAATTACATGGTGATTATCCGCCCGCAGTCAGCGCCTTAGAAAGTCCAACTGGCTACCCGACAGTTTGAAATCAGGACACGGATACACACGGGTTTCACGGATCAGCACGGATGAAATCTGTACCATCCGTGCCCATCCGTGTCCCATTGAACGGGAAACAAAGGTAAGACGGGCATTTACGGCTTATCAATCCGTGTCTATCCGTAGCATCCGTGTGAATCCGTGTACTGCCCGATCAAAAGTGTCAGGTGACCAGAAAGTCCAATACATTCTGGAGGTAAACAAGATGCGGATCATCGTTATCCCTGAACGATTAGACGATTTCTCGCGGCAGATGAGTCAAGCGGCGAACGAACTGCGCGACCTGGAGGGCCGTCTGGGCCGCGCCCTGGGCGGGCTGGACTGGCAGGTCCGCCAGCAGGCCAACGTGGAAGGGCAGGTCCACGCGGCGCGACGTCAGGCGCTGGCCCTGGCCGACGAGGCCGGGCGCCTGGCACGTTTCCTCACCTACCGCGCCGCCGCCTTCCGCCAGGCGGATGCAGAGGGCGCCCAGTCCCTCGGTGACGCCGTGCGTCCCTACATAACCCCGCCAACCCCTGCTCCCGTGCCCACCCCGGTTCCGCAAGCGCAAGAGGCGCAGGCGCACCTTCGTCTGGGGGACTGGCTCACTCCAGCCGAGCGCGTTTTAGATCTTGTTTCCACCTGGAGCGTTCCGGCGGCTGTTTTGTATCTTGGCTCACGAATGGTGGTAGATGGTGAGGGGATCGCCCATGTCTTTGGCCCGCAATGGCTGAAAGAGTGGGCCGGCCTCTCGACGCATCTGACGCACATTCGACCGGAACATCTGGCCAGACACTGGTTGGGGGAGGAACTGCGCTTGAGTTTCAGCCCGCTGGCGAACCTGCAAACCGCGCTGGGGCTGATCCCGACCGTCATCCAGGACTATCGCACGTATTCCGGGCAGGGAGGGGCGGCTTTCGTGAGCGCAGTCCTGGTGGATAGCACCATTTCGATTGTTACCAGCAAGGTGTTCCAGCTCGGCGGCGCAGCCGCGGGTACGTTGCTCACGCCTGTCCTTGGCCCGCTGGGACCCGTTGCCGGCTACACCGTGGGCGGCATGGTCGGTTCGTATGCAGAGGACTGGTTGCGTCAGACTTCGGCGGCGCAAGACTTGCGCAATATGGCGCGGCAGGGCCTTGAACAAATGGAGGAATGGGTGACGAACCTGACGCGCAGCGCCTTGAACGCACTCGCAAAGCCAGTCATGTGAGGAGGGCTGACAATGAATGAAGAATTTCTGCTGAGCGTGGAAGAATTCGGGCTGGGATTGCTCCTGCTCGGAGAAACGGCGATGCTCCGCGCCTGGCTGGAGGCGCACGGGATCGGGTGGCAGGAGAGCGTAGTCCGCGAGCGACTCTCGGCGGCGGCGCATAGCCTGACAACGCGAAATCTGGCGCGGCTGGTAACGGAGGGCGCGGCAACGGATGGCGGCTTGATGCTGGACGCCTCCCTGCGCCAGACGCTGCAGGAGGTCGCCCATCCCGCTTACAGCCTGAACTTCGCGCGGGTGAAAGAGAACGAAGAGGAGCGGATAGTCTTTCACGTGCGGGGGGAAAAGATGGTTCTGCAAAAAGCGCAACCGGGTGGGTATCGCCTGGAGCGAATGCCCTTTGACCTGGGAACGCTGCAAGCGCAGGCGGCTGACTTTTTCCGCATCTCGCCTTCTTTTGCTGTCCATGAGCATGCTGAATTCCCCCTGGAGCAGTTCGAGCGTCTTTCAGAGGCGACCGATCTCCCTGATGGGCTGCGTCAGCAACTGCTGGAGGACCGTGAGGCGGAGGTCTTCCGGGGCAGTCTCACCCGCATTGACTATCCTGAAAGCGGCGCGGTCTCGGATTACGGCTGTCTGGTATGGGGAAGCCGGCAACGCACCTGGCTCTTCCGCCTCCTGCCGAAAGAAAGACGGGTTCGCCTCTGTCCCAGTGACCCACAGGGATTGAGAGAAGAGTTATCTTTGCTCGTGGAGGGCCGGTATCACTGAACGTGTGCGTCTGCTTCTGAGGAGGATGAACCACGAAGACACCAAGACACAAAGTTTTTTTCCCTTCGTGCCTTCGTGTCTTCGTGGTAGAAAGAGGTGACCCATGCCCTTCCAGCCCAACGTCCACGACCAACTGAC
>JAGHZG010000407.1 GCA_017743275.1 Chloroflexota bacterium
GGCGGAATTTTAACGCCCGTAAAAAGTGTCAACATATTTCCCCGGAAAATTGAACCATCCCACGCTCTGAGACGAGAACTGGTCTGAACGAACATGGGCGGGGAGAGCAGAGCGCATTTGTTGAGACTCCAATGGTGAACAACCTGTGCCATAAAGGGTGTTTCCGGTTGTGCCAGGTCTTGTTGTGGCACCGGATGATGCGGTTGCCCTTTTCTCAACGGCTACCTGGCGCCGGGTGACCAGGGTTACCCGGCGCTTATTTTTGACCCCATTCCATCTCAGGAGGTGAACCGATGAACTTCAACTTCAGTCTGGATCGGGAGATTCCGGTGTTGGATTGGACCCCATATCTGGCCAGTCGGGTCCGGACGATGAAGAGTTCGGCCATCCGGGAACTGCTGAAACTGACCGAGCAGCCGGATGTCATCTCCTTCGCCGGAGGGCTGCCAGCGCCGGAGTTCTTCCCCCTGCGGGAGATTGAGGAGGCATGTCGCTACGTCGTCCAGAATGAGGGTGCCCGCGCGCTCCAGTACAGCAGTACGGAGGGGTATCTTCCCCTGCGGGAATGGCTGGCGACCAGCATGCACAAGTACGGCGTCCCCGCCGTCCCCAACAACGTCCTGATCACCGCCGGGTCCCAGCAGGGGCTGGACCTCATCGGGAAGGTGTTCATAGAACCGGGGGACTACGTCATCACCGAACGGCCCACCTATCTGGGCGCTATCCAGGCCTGGAACACGTACGGCGCCCGGTACCACACCGTCTCCCTGGATGACGACGGCATGGTGGTGGATGAGATAGAGGAGGCCTACCGGGATGTGATGAAGGAAACGGGGCGTCCGCCCAAGTTCATCTACGTCCTCCCCAACTTCCACAACCCGGCGGGCGTCACCCTCTCCCTGGAACGGCGGGAGAAACTGGCGGAAATCGCCACCCGCCTCAATCTCCCCATTGTGGAGGACGACCCCTACGGTCAGTTGCGCTTTGAGGGGGAGGACATTCCGCCCATCTGCACCTTTGTGCCGGAGCGGGTCATTTACATGAGCACCTTCTCCAAGACCCTCACGCCGGGCCTGCGCCTGGGCTGGATTGTCTGCCCGGAGGTGCTGATGCGGCAGTTCGTCATGGCCAAGCAGGGCTCCGACCTCCACACCGGCACCTTCGTCCAGTACATCGCCAACGATATCTGCCAGCGCGGCTTCCTCAAGCCGCACGCGCAGCGCCTGCGGCGGGTCTACAAAGAGCGGCGGGACACGATGCTGGACGCGCTGGCGGAGTTCTGGCCTGAGGAGTGCTCCTGGACCCGTCCCCAGGGCGGGCTCTTCCTCTGGGCGCGGGTGCCGGATTCCATCCACACCACGGAGTTCCTGCGCCGCGCGCTGGAAGAGAAGGTGGCCTACGTCCCTGGGGAGAATTTCTACCCCAACGGCGACGGGGGCTTCAATGCCATGCGGCTCAACTTCTCCTTCTGCCCCCCGGAGACCATCGTGGAGGGCATCCGGCGGCTGGGCATCGCACTGAAGAAGGCGCTGGCGTAACTCCGGCCAGAGAAAAATCGGCGGGGTCTGGGGCGGCAGAACCGCCCCAGACCCCGCCTGATGCTGAGGAAGGAGTATGTTCTGGAAAGCGCTTCTCTCTACCTTCGGTCTGTTAGTGCTGGCGGAACTGGGAGATAAAACCCAACTGGCCGTCATCGCGCAGGTGTGTAAGTTCAACCGGCCGTGGGCCGTTTTCCTGGGAGCAACCCTGGCCCTGGCCATTGTGACCGCGCTGGGCGTGGTGGTCGGGCAGGCCCTCACGACCATCGTCCCGGAGGCCATCCTGCGCAAAGTGGCCGCTGTGGCCTTTGTGGTCATGGGCATTTTGATGTGGGTGGGAGTATTGTAGGACAACTGCTCGCAGTTGTCCTACAAAGCGGCCAGGCCCGACGCAATTGGGACACACCCCCCACCCCCGGCAGGCTTCGCCGCCGGGGTAGGGGTGAGGAGACCCGAAGAATTCCGTCAAAACACGCAACTACCTGCCAGAGGCCCCCTGGACAAGCACCATAAAAGACGCCAGCACAGGCATGCCCCGGTAGCGCAGGCCGCCAGGCCTGTACGCAGGCTAATACTACAACCGCAGATGCCCAAGGTGACTGTCACCTATAAGGCCAGGGGGCGATCAAACGCCTGTGTCAACCAGAGGATGCTCGCAAATGTCAGGCGTCAAGGCAGGTGACAGTCACCTCTGACCCTTCAAAACGGGGAAGTGCGGTTGTAGTACTAACAGCCTGCGCCACGGCTGACAGCCTGCGCCACGTTGTCTGCAAACCAGCCGGGTAGGTATTTACCTGTCGGCTCGTAAAGGAATTCCACATCAGACCTGCATGGCCTTGCGGCTCACCGCCAGCAAGCCATTCTCTCCTATCGTCCTTCTGGTGGAACCGATCCATCTCCTCGGGGAACTTCCAGCTGGACAAACGTGCGGGGAACCCGCAGCGCGCGGCCCAGTTCCCGAACGGCAACCTGAAGAACCCCATCCACATCCGGGGCCGTCTGAATCCGCTCTATGATCTGCCGGACCAGCCGCTCCCGCTCCGCGCGCCGCTGCGCATCCTCGTATGAGCGCGCGTTCTGCAGGGCAATGGCCACCTGGCTGGCGATGGCGGTCAGGAGGTCCTGGTCGTGGCGGTCGTAGGCGCGCGGGGTGGTGTAACTCTGCACCG
>JAGHZG010000408.1 GCA_017743275.1 Chloroflexota bacterium
CCCACGCCGGCTCAGGGGGCGGTCCCGGTGGTCCCGGCCCAGTCCGTTGGCGAGCAGGTCTACGTCGTCCGCTCCGGCGACACCCTCTACAGCATCGCCAGACGGTTCGGGGTCACCGTCCAGGCCATTCAACAGCGGAACGGTCTGGCAGACCCGAATAACATCAAGGTCGGGCAGCAACTGATCATCCCGGCGCCGTGAGCACTCTGCGGACCTGGCTGGCGGACCGGTGGCGCCGGGGGAAGGTGAGGCGCGTTGCGCTCCTGCCGCCCCTGGCCCCTTCCCCGGCGGCCATAGAGCGGGTGGTGGCCTGGCTCAGCCGCTTCCGCCTGCTGCGCCCCCTGATGGAAGGGGTCCTGCCCGTCCCGCGTCTGCTGAGGGACGAGACAGTCCAACTGGAAATCCGGATGGCCCCCTATCGGCTTCAGGCAGCGCGGACGCTCTTTACCATCGTTCTGGCCCTTTTGCTCCTCTCGCTGGTGGGTGCAGCGGTCATTTCGCTACTCCCTATCAGTGGATTCCTGCGGGCAGGGGTCTGGCTGTTCACCCTGCTCCCGCTTCTCGGATTCTTCAAGACCGTCCACCAGATTCTGCTCTACTACCAGTGGCGGTTCATGCTCACGAACAAGCGGATCATCATCATTGCCCCAGACCCCCGACGCTCCGGGTTTGCCGACGCCGTATACCTGAAAGGGGGGAGGATTCAGGTGGTGGACACGGCATGGTCATCCAGTGCTCTCTGGGGACTCTTCCAGGCGATGACGGGTGCCCGGGATGTGATCTTGAGCCTGGCGGGGTACGAGTTCAAACCGGAGGGAGCGGAGGTGAAGGGCGGGCTACGCTTTCCCGATGTGATGCCGGAAGACATCGCCAAATTAGAAGAAATTATCTTCGGTTGAACAGAACAGGAGGTCTCCATGAAGCACTTTCTCAGTCTGGCCGACGTCTCGCCGGAAGAGATATGGCATCTTCTGGACCTGGCGATAGAACTAAAGGAGGAGTGGCAGCGGGGGGGCAACCGCCCGTTGCTGAAAGGAAAGACCCTGGGGATGATCTTCCAGAAGCCGTCCCTGCGGACCCGGGTCTCGTTTGATATGGCGATGCTGCACCTGGGCGGGCAGGCCCTGTATCTCTCCCCCAACGAAATCCAGTTGGGCGTGCGGGAGAGCGTCCCCGATGTGGCCCGGGTCCTCTCCCGCTACGTGGACGCGATTATGGCCCGGGTCTTCGCTCACTCCGATGTGGTCACCCTGGCGGAGTACTCGCGCGTTCCGGTCATCAACGGCCTCTCCGATTACGAGCATCCCTGCCAGGGATTGGCGGACTTCCTGACCATTATAGAAAAAAAGGGTCGGGACCTGCGGGGAAGGAAACTGGCCTTTGTGGGCGACGGGAATAACGTCGCCACCGCGTTGCTCTTCGGGGCGACGAAGTTGGGGATGGACTTCGCCATCGCCACCCCGCCCGGCTATGAATTGCCCGCATCGGTCTGGGAACTGGGACAGAAGTTTGCTGCGGAGAGCGGGAGCCACATCCTGGCCACCCATGACCCGGTGGAGGCCGTCCGTGAGGCGGACGTCATCTACACCGATGTCTGGGCTTCTATGGGGCAGGAGGCAGAGGCGGAAGCGCGCGCGAAGGTCTTTCCACCGTACCAGGTGAACGCCGCGCTCGTCGCGAAGGCCAAACCCGATGTCATCGTGATGCACTGCCTGCCGGCCCACCGCGGCCAGGAGATCACCGACGACGTCGCCGATGGCCCCCACTCCGTCCTCTGGGATCAGGCGGAGAACCGGATGCATGCCCAGAAGGCGATTCTGGTGGAATTAATAGTGGGGAGGGAGTAAGATGGCAATCGCCACAGTTGATGTGCGCTCGTTGAAAGTCTCTGATATTTTCCGTCAGACAGAGCATCTGTCCGTTGTGGAGCGGCTGACGCTGGCAAAACTGCTGTTGGACAGTGTGCTGAGTAGCGAGTGGACAGAAGCAGACTGGATGGCCCTCGGCCTGGACGCGTTCCAGAAAGATTGGGATAACCCCGAAGATGCCATTTACGATAACTGGAGAGAACTGTATGGAATTCCAGCGCGGTGATGTTGTTTTAATCCCGTTTCCCTACACCGACTTCTCTGCCGCGAAAACGCGACCAGCCGTAGTGATCAGTTCCGAGTTGTATCACTCGTTACGTCAGGAACTCTTGCTGGCCTATGTCTCTTCGCAGGTTTCTCAGGCGAATCCAGCGATTGATCACGTGCTGATGGACTGGAAGATCGCAGGCTTGCTGAAGCCCTCTTTTGTCCGGCCCAAAATCGCGGCTTGCGATCCCGCGCTGGTGGTGCATCGGGTAGGTAGAATTTCCAATAGGGATATGCAGGAGGTGGACCGTCGCCTGTATAGAGCGCTGGGCCTGGCAGGGACTGCCCTTGAGAGCATCTTAACCGAGGTGGATTGGACAGATTGTCCGGCAAGTACCATTCAGGCCCTGGCAGAGAAATCGGTGGCAGTAGCCATAGAATTGGCTAAAACCGGTAACCCTGACATCTTCCTGGACCGTTTGCAAGCCTTGCTCTCGGGAAATCAAACATGAACAGGCCTGTCATCTCCGTTGTCGCTCCTGTCTTCAACGAAGAGGAAACCCTCCCGGAGTTCTATCGCCGGGTGCGGGCGGTCATGGATGGGCTGGGGGAGCCCTGGGAACTGGTGCTG
>JAGHZG010000409.1 GCA_017743275.1 Chloroflexota bacterium
AACTGGACGTGGAGCCACCCGTAGGTGCCCAGTTTTCGCCGGGCCACCTGACCCACGTCTGGACCACGCAGGAGGTCAACTACCGCAGCCAGCCCGTCGTGCGCCCGGATACCCTCATCGGGCGGCTCTACCCCGGCGCGCGCCTGAGGGTCATAGAGGACCCCACACTGGCCCGGCGAAAACTGGGCACCTACGGGTGGCTCCACGTCCAGTTGGAGCCCGACGGGCCGGAGGGGTGGGTCGCCGCCTGGTACGTCACCGACCGCCCGCCGGTCGCGGAAGCGCCGCCGCCCCTGGCCTACCTCCGCGTCCAGAGCCCGGTCGGCTTCCTGAACATCCGCCGGGGGCCGGGGACGGATACTCCTATCGTCTGGCGCGTCCCCGACGGGACGATCCTGGAGATTCTGGAAAATCCCCAGCAGGCCGCAGCGAAAGTCGGGCAGCAGGGGCAGTGGATCCGGGTACGCACGCCCAGTTTGCACGAGGGGTATGCGGCCGCATGGTATCTGGCCGCCGACGTTCCCCCGGATAACCGCCGTCCGGTGGAGGACCCCCCTCTTCCCTTCGGGGAGTGCGCCTGGATTTTCGGCATCCACGGCGCCGGTGCCGACGAGACGGAGGACTTCCGCCACCTGTTCCAGGGGACCGGTCGCCGGGGCTGGGTGCTCTTCACCGAATCCATCGGGTGTCATCCGGAGAACCTGCGGCCCAACGAGGCCCTGCGGCAGAAACTCTGGGACTGGGCCCGCAACGGCTTCGGCGTGGTCATCCGCCTCAACCACGGCTACGAACCGGCG
Source organism: Chloroflexota bacterium (assembly GCA_017743275.1). Taxonomy (GTDB): domain Bacteria; phylum Chloroflexota; class Anaerolineae; order B4-G1; family DUEL01; genus SpSt-77. The sequence goes on from JAGHZG010000409.1 coordinate 798, forward strand.
GGGACGTTGCCCGAATCCCAGTACTACGGGGCCTTCGCGGCCACCTGCGCGCGCTGGGCCGAACTCTACCTGAAGCGTCCGGAGGTCCCGCCGTCCTACTACACCTGGATCATCATCATCGGCAACGAGCAGAACAACGTCCGGGAGCACCCCGGCGGGCTGGCGGACCCCCGGGAGCACATCACCCCGCAACTCTACGCGCGGGCCTTCAACCTGGCCTACCGGGCCATCAAGGCGGTCCTGCCCAACGCCACCGTCGTGCCGGGGGCGGTGGACCCGTACAACACCACCCCCTGGGTCCGTCTGGGCGGCATCCGATACCGCCCGCTGACGTACTTTAAGGAGATGCTGGACGGGATTGAGGCCCTGGACGGCTTCGCGCTCCACACCTACACCCACGGCCCGGTGGTGGACTACATCACCCACCTGCGGGTCTTCACCGACTGGCCTCTGGTCCCCGGCACGGAGCACGAGCACTACTACGACTTCCAGGCCTACCGTCCGTTCATTGAGGCCATCCCCCCCAAATGGCGGGATAAACCCGTCTACATCACCGAGACGAACCACTGGACGGTGAACCCGGACGGGACGGGGCCCAACGGGTGGATCAACCGCAACATCGGCTGGGTGCGGGCGGCGTACGAGGAGATTCACCGCTGGAACAGCACGCCCCACGCGCAGCAGATTCACTGCCTGCTCCTCTACCGCTGGCAGGGGGACGAGTGGGAGATTCGGACGAAGGACCAGATTCAGGAGGACTTCCGGCAGGCCCTGCAGAACGACTATCGGTGGAGGAAGTGAGAGATGAAACGCACATTGGGACGTTCAGGCATTGAAGTGAGCGCCCTGGGGCTGGGGTGCTGGGCCATCGGCGGCCCGTTCTGGGCTGGTGAGACGCCCCTGGGCTGGGGCGAGGTGGATGATAACGAGTCCATCCGCGCCATTCACGCGGCCCTGGACCTGGGCATCAATTTCTTTGACACGGCCAACGTCTACGGTGCCGGCCACAGCGAGCGGATTCTGGGGCGGGCTCTGGCGGGTCGCCGATCCCAGGTGGTCATCGCCACCAAATTCAACGCCGTCTTTGACGAAAAGACCCGCCAGGTCATCGGGGCAGACGCCTCGCCGGAGGGCATCCGGCGCGCCTGTGAGGACTCGTTGCGCCGCCTGAACACCGACTACATTGACCTCTACCAGTTCCACGACAACGGTTATCCGGCCGATCAGGCCGGACCGGTGCGCGAGACACTGGAGGAACTGGTCAAAGAAGGCAAGATTCGCTTCTACGGCTGGAGCACCGACTTCCCGGACCGGGCGGAAGTCTTCGCCCAAGGGCCGCACTGCACAGCCATCCAGTTTCAATTGAACGTGCTGGACGACAACCCGGCCGTCATCGCCCTCTGCGAGAAGTACAACCTGGCCGCCATCAATCGCGGCCCACTGGCCATGGGCCTGCTGACGGGCAAGTACACCCTGCAGACGCGCGTCTCGGCCGACGATGTGCGGGGCGAGAAAAGCCCGGAGTGGATGCGGTATTTCCGGGACGGTCGGCCCAACCCGGAGTGGCTGGCGAAGGTGGAGGCCCTCCGGGAAATCCTGACCAGCGGCGGTCGGACCCTGGCGCAGGGCGCGCTGGCCTGGCTATGGGCGCGCAGCCCGCAGAACATCCCCATCCCGGGCTTCCGTACCGTTGCGCAAGTGCAGGAGAACGCGGCCGCCATGCCGTTCGGCCCGCTGACGCCGGAGCAGATGGGGGAGATTGACGCCATTCTGGGGAGGGGATGATCCGCCATTTCGGTTTTGCGGCGGCCAAAGGCCGCCGCAAAACCGTTGGGGGCCGGGGCGGCGGCTCCGCCGCCCCGGCCCCCTTTTCATACCCGCCGGTCACCGCTCCCGGTGGCGCATG
>JAGHZG010000410.1 GCA_017743275.1 Chloroflexota bacterium
CGGTGATATTGGGATCACCCAGTTGTGCGGCCGGGTGGTCGGCGGCGTTGCGCTTGTTCTTCACCGACACCAGCGCGATGTCCCGCTTGGAGAGGCCGTAGCGGGTCATGTACGCGTTCATCTCCAGGGCGAAAATCCAGAGAAGATTCGGCCCCAGGGGGCGTTCAGTGATATGGTCAAAAATGGTGATGAAGGCGCCCTGGGGGTGGGGCTGACAGGCGGACATTTTCTCCTCTGCGACCACCAGGACGGTATCAAAGAGGCCGCTGGCGACGTGGTACCAGCCCTGGATGGCGGAGAAGACGCCCGTGGCGCCGCCCACAAAGCCGCGGATGACCGGCTTGCCCCAGCCGCCGCAGCCATCGGAGAGGTACTCAACTTTCATGTGGACGCCGTCAAAGGCCTCCGGCGCGCTGCCGATGACGACAGCGTCAATATCATCCAGGGTCATCTCACAGGATTCCAGCGCTTTGCTGGCCGCTTCCCAGGCCAGTTCTTTAGATGTCTCCTGAGCGCGGCGGACGAATTTGGTCATCCCCGCGCCCACAATGGCAACCCGGTTTCTGGCCATTGTGACCTCCTTAATAATCAGGATAACCACAACACGGGAACGAGGGACTCCACAGTTTTAAATTCGGGGTCTCCGGTGACAACCGTGGCATCCAGTTCCTGAGCCAATGCAACGGCAAATGCATCAGCATATGAGAGGGGGTAACGGGCCTTGATATGGGCCGCTGCCAGAACTCGCTGTTCATTCACCCCACCCAACAGGATTGGAAGCCGGCGGATGTCCTGCAGGATCGCTTTCGCCTGCTGCGTCCCTCTTTCCCGTTCGGCGATATATGCGATTTCACCGAAGTTAATGAGGCTCATGAACAGCACGGCCTCCTGGACAGTCCTCCTCAAAAGGTCCGCAACCAGGTCCGCGCCAGGTTCTCCTTCCAGATAAGCCAGGATTGCATAACTGTCCAGTACGTAGATCGCTGGCTTATCGGCCATTGCTATTCTCTCCTGCGTTGTCGCCTGGCCTCTTCCCTCTGACGTTCCGCCCGGCGCTCGGCCAATAGAGCGCGCACCATTGAGGGGTGACCAGCGTACTTTCCCTGGGTTTCTTCAAGGAGAGACCGCAGTGCAGAAAGTGTGAGAACCGGCGATGGCTCCTGCTCTTCCAGAAACTTCAGCACGGATTCGTACGTTTGAGGAGAGAGGGGAATGGTCTGACCCTGGGGGGTGATCAGGCGAGCCGTATAAGCCATACCGACCTCCCTAATTGCTCAGTATGACCGCTGCGCCGCTGGTGGTGGGGACGCCCCGCCAGGAGAAGGCCATGCCCACTTCGGCGCCCCTCACCTGATGCCGTCCCGCCTCCCCGCGCAACTGGAACACCACCTCCAGTACTCGCGCCAGCCCGGAGCCGTCCAGCAAATGCCCCATCCCCAGACTGCCGCCGGACGGGTTGACGGGGAATTCGCCGTTGATTTCGGTCCCGCCTTCCAGCGTCCACAGGCCGGCCTCGCCGGGCCGACAGAACCCCAGCGCCTCCAGGTGCTGCAGTTCCTTGTAGGCGAAGGTGTCGTCTATTTCGGCGAAGTCTATCTCGGACCGGGGACTCTTGATCCCGGCGGTGCGGTAGGCCATCTGGGCCGCCAGGTATGCGTACGATGCCTCTCCCCAGGGGCGGCTCTCCAGGGTATGGGTGTCGTTGGCCCAGCCGATACCCCGAATCCAGATGGGACGGTCGGTGAGGGCACGGGCGGTGGCGCCGTCGGCCACGACCAGGACGATGGCCCCGTCGGCGTGGTCGGCGCACTGCAGGCGGGTGAGCGGCTCGGCCACCATGTCCGACCCCAGCACTGCCTCCACGCTCAGGTCGGCCCCATAGGCCGCCAGGGGATTGAAGAGGGCATTAGCCCGGTTCTTCACCACCACCCGGGCGCATGCCTCCAGCGGGGTCGCCGTCTCCGCCAGGTACCGCCGCATCTCCATCCCGGCGATGGCGTACGGGTGGAACGCCAGCGGGCGGTTGTAGACGGGGTCCATCGCGTAGGCCAGGATGTGGGGGAGGGTGAGGACGTTGGACGCCTTACTGTGGGCCTCCACAACCACGACGTCAAACTGGCCGGTGAGAATCTGCATCACGGCTGCGGCCAGGCCGTGGATGCCGTCCCCGGTGATGGTTTGGTTAGGCCGGAGAGCACCGCCCAACTGGTCCGGCGTGTATTCGTTAAAGATGCTGGTGCCATTTAAGAAGTCCTCCGCTACGGTGACGAAACTGTCCACGTCCCGGCGGGGGTTAATGCCGGCGTCCTCGTAGGCCCGCACGGCCGCTTCGTACATCATCTCCTTGTAGGAGAGGTCGGGGGAGATGGAACGGAACCCGCTCCATCCGGCCCCCACGATAGCGACTTCGCGAAGCATAGGCACCTCCTGAGGGTAGGGATACAAGGGACAAGGATACAAGGGTGCAATCTGCAATCTGCAATCTGCTCTACCGCTCCGTGGCCGGGATGAAGAGGCGGAATGGCAACGGCTCAAAGGCCAGGGTCAGGCTGAGATAGTCGTCGCTGTAGCCGCCGACGGCGTAGATGGTCAGGTCCAGAAGGGTCACGCCGGCCCCCTGCCATCCACCCAGCAGGGGGGTCTCCACCTGTCTCTTATACACATCT
>JAGHZG010000411.1 GCA_017743275.1 Chloroflexota bacterium
GTATAATTGTATAGGGACTTTACACCCATGGTTCGCTCATTTTTTGAGGCAGTTTCTCAAATTTGCACTCCCCATATGTATAGGTTTCCAGACTGCTAATCACCATATATGGGCAGGCATCGGAATCGCCTCAGCGACCAAGTTGGGGTACCCATTGCCAGGTTGCCAGGAATGGGGCAAAATGACTTGGTCACCCCCATATTTGGGGGGTATTGTTGGAAACTTGCTCAAAAATAAGCGAACCGTGGGTAAATATAAACCAGATTCCCAAAAACGCAAACCGCCGGAGCAGTCACTCAAGGACACCGTCCGGGTGTGATGTGATACTTTCCCGCGTTCGGCGTATAATATTACAAAGGGGCCTGACATCGTTATTTCCCCTTCAGTCCGTTGACGGAAGGGAGGGCAATATGGTTGCTTGCCTCCTGCGCTTCATGTTTCGCCGCTGGACCCGTCCGGCCCTTTTGGGATTGGGCCTTCTGCTGGTTACTGCCGGAGTCATTCTGACTGCCACCGTTTCCCGGTCGGTCGTTGTCGTGGTGGAGGAGGACATCTCCCGCTTCTGGCGTACCACCTACGACATTCTGGTCCGCCCCCCGGGCACCCGCAACCCGATTGAGGAAAAGTACAGCCTGGTGGAGGCCAATTTCACCTCCGGCCTCTCCGGCGGCATCTCCTTTGAGCAGTACCGGGCCATCCGCGAGATTCCGGACGTAGAGGTGGCCGCTCCGATCACTGTTCTAGGGTACATCCCGACAGCGATAGATTCCACCACCCAGACGCCCCCCGCCCCGGGCGTGTATTTTCTGGAGGGGTCCCTCGTTGTGGACGAGGGTCACCGTCTCTGGGAAGATACCTCCGGGATGTACGTCTATGCAGGCCCGATTCCCCCCGATGTACCCCGCTGGAAGCCGGGCGAACCCCAGCCGTTTCCGGGCCTCTTTTACGATGACACGGCCAGGTATATTAACGCCCATCCTCTGGTGTACCTTCTGCTGGCGGCGATAGACCCGGAGCAGGAGGCCGCACTGGTCGGACTGGACCGGGCTCTCTTGCAGGGAGAGTACCTGACTGGCCAGGAGCGTATGGTTGTCACCCACGAAGACACCACCGGCTGGCCCCCTGAACTTCGGGTCACCAATCCGCTGACCCATGTCAAGAACGTTCCCGTTCTGATCAATGCCACACCGTATGTCCACTTTACCTCCACCCTCCGGATGTCCCGCCTCGTTCTCCCCGAAGATGCCCGGGACCTGAAGACCATTCTGGAACGGGGCGGTGCGGACTATTTGAAGACGTTCACCGAATGGGAGGTTCTGGAAGAAGACACCGTAGATAGCCAGACCGCGTACCGCCAGATGATAGAGAACATTTTCCATCCCCAGGGCACCATCAGTGAGCACACCTTGGACGAGTACCGGCGACCCGGCCCGCGCGTTTACCGACAAATCTCACCGCCCTTTCCGCATCCGGAACCCGTTCTGGAACTGGTCCCCCTGGAACCCTGGCAGGGGAACAGGAACATCACACGCACGGTGGTGTTTTCCCTTCAGCCCAAAGGGGTCTTTGACATCACGGGCATCCCCCGCCCGGCGGAGGTCAGCCAGGTGCCGCTGGAGACCTACTTCCCGCCGGAGGCTATCCTGCGGTACGACGAGGACGGCCGGCCAGTCCCGCCCACTCCTCTGCGGCCGACGCTGATCCCGGACCGGTACATGCCCAGCCCGCCTCTGTTGCTGACCACCATAGAGGCAGCCCGGATTCTCGCCGGGGAGGAGTGCATCGGCGCCATCCGTGTCCGGGTGCGGGGGATTGATCAACTCACCCCGGAGGCGCAGCGGAAAATCGCTGCCGTCGCTGCCGAGATCCGCCGCCGGACCGGGCTGGAGGTGGATATTATGGTTGGCTCATCGCCGACCCGAATTCTGGTCCGTGTACCCGGCATCGGCTACGTGGAGGAGCCCTGGATTCGTAAGGGGGTGGCCTTTGCCTACCGCCAGCGGGTGCACAGTGGACATCTGCTGCTTCTGGCCTCCCTCTTCGTCATCGGTGGGGTCTTTGTGCTGGACCTGGCCTGGGCAGATTTTCTGGCCCGCCGCAGGACGGTGGCCCTGGAGAAGGCAGTGGGCTGGCGGTCGTCCACCGTCCTGGGGCAGATGCTGCTCCAGGCCCTGCTGGTCGGGCTGGCGGGGGCCATCCTGGGGGCCCTGGTGGCCTGGGAGCTCATCGGCCTGCTGGGTTGGGAACTGCCGGACCTGACGGTCCTGGTAGTCGTCCCGACCATCGCGGTGGGCATTGGCCTGGCAGGCAGTGCCTATCCCGCGTGGGCGGCGGCGCAGGTGCTCCCTGACCCGCTCCTGCGGGAGCGGGAGACTCCCCTGGCAGGTCGCCTGCCAGTTCAGGCGGTGGGGCTGGCCCGATATAGCGCGCACGGCCTGGCCCGCCGCCGCACACGGACCCTTCTGAGCCTGCTGGCCGCTGCCCTCTCTACGGCGCTCCTGGTGCTCCTTCTGGGTGTGCTGGTGGACCGCCACAGTTATCTCTCGGGGACACTGTTGGGCGAGTACATCCTGGTCCACGTGGAGAGTTATCACTACGCCCTGCTCGTCATCAGTTTTGTCCTGGCGGCCATCTCCTTCGCCGAGCACCTGCTGGCGGGG
>JAGHZG010000412.1 GCA_017743275.1 Chloroflexota bacterium
CAGGGGTAGCGGCGCAGCCGCCGGGGGTGGGGTGAGGTCGGCGAAGGCCGACCAAAGGCCTGCGGCCCAGGGAAGGGTGACTTCAGTCAGCGCTGAATAGTTACGTTGTATCTTCGTGTGCGGTACCGTGCCAGGGCGTAGAGGGCAATGCCGATCCAGGCGACGTTGATGCCCACCGAGGGGAGGGCTCGATAGTAGCCGGAATTCACAATGAGCAGCAGACTCCCCAACACGTTCAGGGCCTGGTAGAGGGGCGAATCGCCCTCCAGCCGGCGCGTGGAGACCAGCGCGTAGGCCGCCAGCAGCGCGGCGACGCCGATCCAGCCCGCCAGGTCTATCCAGAGGTTCGGGGGCATAGGGGGGCCTCCTGAGGTGAGGTGACGGTCATCCCACGCTCACTCGCCGATGATTTTCACCAGCACCCGCTTGGGGCGGCGGCCGTCAAACTCGCCGTAGAAAATCTGCTCCCAGGGGCCGAAGTCCAGACGCCCGCCGGTCACGGCGACCACCACCTCCCGGCCCATAATCTGGCGCTTGAGGTGGGCATCCGCGTTGTCCTCGCCGGTGCGGTTGTGGCGGTAGCGGGAGACCGGCTCGTGGGGCGCCAGTCCCTCCAGCCATTCGTCAAAGTCCCGGTGGAGCCCCGCCTCATCGTCGTTGATGAAGACGGAGGCGGTGATGTGCATCGCGTTGACCAGGCACAGCCCTTCCTGGATGCCGCTCTCCCGCAGGCACTCCTCCACCTGGGGGGTGATGTTAATGAAGGCCCGCCGCTGGGGGACGTTAAACCAGAGTTCTTTGCGGTAACTTTTCACTGGCCTCCTCCCTGCTTACAGCGCGTGGCTCTCGCGGGCGATGATTTCGTCCTGTATCTCTTTGCCCAGGGTGACGAAGTAGGCATTGTAGCCGGTCACCCGGACCAGCAGGTTGCGGTAGGCGTCGGGGTTCCGCTGGGCGGCCCGCAGCGTCTCCGGGCTGATGACGTTCAGTTGCAGGCAGGTACCGCCGACCTTCCCATAGGCCCGAAGGAGCGCTGCCAGTTTGGTCCGGTTCTCCGGACTGCGCAGCAGGCTGGGGGAGAAACTCATCGTGTGGGACGCGCCGTTGGGCGCCGTCTCCAGGCCCAGACGGCCCACGCTGCGGATGACCGCTGTCGGCCCGTTCCGGTCGGCGCCGTTGACCGGACAGACGCCGTTGGAGAGGAACTGGCCGCGCCGACGGCCGTCGGGGGTCGCCGCGGTGCGGGGCGCGTAGGCCACCCAGTAGTTCCACGAGAGGTAGCCGCCCCGGTACCGCTTGCCCGTCTCCGGCGTGGTGTGGCGAAACGCCTCCGTCGTCCAGAACTGGCTGATCCGCCGGGCAATCTCGTCGGCCTCCGGGTCGTCGTTGCCGTACTTGGGGGCCTTGTGCAGGAGCATCTGGCGGAGCGGCTCGTACCCCTCAAAGTTGGCGTCCAGCGCGCGGAGGAGTTTGTCCATGCTCACGGCCCTCTCGTCGTAGACCAGTTTCTTGATCGCGGCCAGACTGTCCGCCGCCGTCGCCAGGGCGATCCCCTCCACGGTGATGAAGTTGTAGCGGGCACCCCCCGCGGTGATGTCCTTCCCGCTCTCCAGACAGCCGTCCACCAGGGCGCTCAGGTACGGGGTGGGCTCAAAGCGGGCCCGGCCGGTATCGGCGATGTGGTTGGCGGCGATCAGTTGCTCCAGGATGGCCTTCAGTTGCCGCTGGAAGGCCTCAAAGAACTGCTCAAAGGTGGCGAAGGTACGGGGGTTGCCCGTCCGGGGGCCGACCTGTTCGCCCGCGGCGGCGTCCCGCCCGTCGTGGAGGGCCAGTTCCACGGCCTTGGCGATGTTCAGGTTGACGTCCACCGTCCCGGAGCGGTCGCACCCCTGGAGGGTGTTCTCCAGACAGCCCACGGGGGCGTAGTCCCACAGTTTCTCCTCCGGCAGTCCCTCCCAGCGCAGGCCCGCGATGGAGTTCTCGTCAAAGTTCAGGAGGAACGGGCTCCCCTGGGCGTTGGCGACCATGTCCACCACCCTCTGCAGGAGCCAGTCGGGGGTGCGGGCGTGAAGGCGGATGTTGGGCTTGGGCTCCAGCAGGTTCATCTCCTCAATGACGTCCAGGATCAGCGCGGTCAGTTCGTTGCTGGCGTCCTCCCCCTTCTCATTCATCCCGCCCAGGGTGACCAGTTGGCCGAAGGAGGAGTTGATGCCCTGGTTGGTGCCCACCCAGCCCTGGTAGTCGTAGGCGTAGTTGGGCTTGATCCAGAAGCACTGGAGGAGTTCCTTCGCCTGCTGACGGGTGAGCCGTCCGGCCTCTATGTCGGCCCGGTAGTAGGGGTAAAGGTACTGGTCTATCCGGCCCGGAGAGAGGCCAGGGCCGGGATAACTCTCGGCGACCATGACCAGCATGTGGGTGAACCAGAGGGACTGGAGGGCCTCGTGGAAGGTCTCCGCGGGCTCCCAGGGGACTTTGTCGCAGATGCGGGCGATCTCTTCCAGTTCGGCGCGCCGCTGCGGGTCGGGCTCCTGGGCGGCCAGGCGGCGGGCCTCGGCGGCGTAGCGGGCGGCGAAGGCCCGGGCGGCCCCGGCGCAGATGGCGATCGCGCGGGCCAGGGCGCGTCGCTGGGGCG
>JAGHZG010000413.1 GCA_017743275.1 Chloroflexota bacterium
GTTCTGTCCGGGTGACCTCGTGCAATGGTGGGTCAACGATACGCCAAAAATGGGGGTTGGCCTCTCTGATCATTGGCGCACTCTCTGGCGAATAATTCCTATAACCGTAGATGCCCAAGGTGACTGTCATCTACTCCTCCCCTTGCCCCCAGAGACCGATGGAGTATAATCAACACGTGCCAGGCACTTCCGGAAGTGCCTGGCACGTCCACTTACTATTCAGCGCTGACTGAGTCACCCTTCCTGGACCGCAGGCCTCTGGTTGGCCTTTGCCGACCAACACTCCCAGATGCGCACATCAGGGTTGTCGGCGGAGGCCGACAACTGGCACAAGTGCCCAGGGAAGGGCGATTTCAATCGGTGTGAAAGGAGTCCCAATGAACACCCACGAACTGATCGCCTATCTGGACGAATACCTGCGTTTGCGGGAGATAGAGGACACGTCCCAGAACGGCCTGCAGGTGGAGGGGCCGACGGAGGTCCGGAGAGTGGCCTTCGCCGTAGACGCCTGCCAGGAGGCCTTTGACCGCGCCGTGGCTGAAAAGGCTCAGTTGCTCATTGTCCACCACGGCCTCTTCTGGGAGAAACCGCAGCGGCTGGTGGGGCCGCTCTTCCGGCGGGTGCGGACGCTCATCCTGGGCGGCTGCGGCCTCTACGCGGCCCATCTGCCCCTGGACGCCCACCCGGAGGTCGGCAACAACGCCGAACTGGCGCGCCAATTGGGGCTTCAGGACATCCGCCCCTTCGGCCAGTACCACGGGGTGGAGATTGGCGTGGCGGGCACGCTGGAACCGCCGCTGCCCATCGCCACCCTTATCGGGCGGTTGATCCAGATTCTGCACGTCCCCCCTGTCCGGGTCCTGGCCCACGGCCCCGCCGAGGCCCGCCGCGTGGCCGTCATCTCCGGGGACGCCGTCTCCCTGCTGGAGCAGGTAGCGGAGGCCGGACTGGATACCTTCATCACCGGCGAGACCCGCCACCAGGCCTTTCACCCCGTTGCCGAACTGAAGATGAACGTCCTCTTCGCCGGCCACTACGCCACTGAGGCCGTGGGGCCCCGGGCCCTGGCCCGTCATCTGGAAGAGAAATTCGGCCTGGAGACCGTCTTCCTGGACGTGCCGACGGGGATGTGACGCGGGTGTGTCCCACTTTTGTCGGGCCTGGCCGCGTTGTAGGACAACTGCGAGCAGTTGTCCTACAACTTTGGGACACACCCTGTGTCGCTGGATGGTTGACGGTATCCCCCAGGTCGGTTATAATACGGACGACAGACCACAGACGACGGACAAGTGCTAACGGCTCACGGCTCACGGCTAACGGCTCACTATGTGGGAAAAATTAGAAGGGATTGAGAACCGATACGAAGAGATTGCTCAGCGGATGGCCGACCCGGAGGTGGTCAGCGACCCCGACCGGTTGGCTGAACTCGCGCGTGAACATGCCGAACTGGAAGAACTGGTCACCCTGTACCGCCAGTACCGGCAGGCCCGGACGGAGTTGGAGCAGGCGAAATCCCTGCTGGACGATAGCGACCCCGAACTGCGGGAACTGGCGGAGGCGGAGGTCGCCCGACTGCGGGAGCATCTGGACGACCTGGAAGCGCAACTGCGGCAGTTGCTCCTCCCCCGGGACCCCCGCGACCAGCGGGACGTGATTGTGGAGATCCGCGCCGGGACGGGCGGGGAAGAGGCAGGGCTGTTCGCTGGTGACCTCTACCGGATGTACACCCGGTACGCCGAACGGCGGGGCTGGCAGACAGAGTTGCTCAGCGCCCATCCCACCGACCTGGGTGGCTTCAAAGAGGTCATCTTTGAAGTCCGGGGACGGGGGGCCTTCTCCCGTCTCAAGTTTGAGAGCGGCGTCCACCGCGTCCAGCGCGTGCCCATCACCGAATCCTCCGGACGCATCCACACCTCCACCGCTACCGTCGCCGTCCTCCCGGAGGCGGACGAGGTGGAAGTGTACATTGACCCGAACGACATAGAGATGGAGGTGTACCGCTCCTCGGGCCCGGGCGGTCAGCATATGCAGAAGAACGCCACCGCTGTCCGCCTCATCCACAAGCCGACGGGGATGGTGGTCACCTGTGAGTCGGAGCGTTCACAGACCCAGAACCGGGCCCGGGCGCTGGCCGTCCTGCGCGCCCGTCTCTACGAGATGGAACGCCAGAAGCAGGAGACGGAAATCGCCGAGGCCCGCCGGGCCCAGGTCGGCACCGGGGAACGGAGCGAGAAAATCCGCACCTATAACTTCCCCCAGAACCGGGTCACCGACCACCGCATCGGCCTGACCCTCTACCGGCTCCCCGACGTGCTGGACGGGGACCTGGACCCGTTCATTGACGAGTTGATCACCCAGGCGCAGGCGGAACGGCTCCAGGCGGGCACGGAAGAGCCGGAGGACGAGGGGTAATGTCCCCTGCTTGAGAGGGGGAAAGGGAACGGGGTTTGCGGCGGCCAAAGGCCGTCGCAAACCCCACTCTCTTTTCTACCCAACCGAGGAGAACAGCAGATGGACGTTCTGGTCATCGGCGCGGCGGGGCTGGATGTGAAGGGGCAGGTGGGGGGGCCCCTGCAGATGGGGACCTCCAACCCGGGGGCCATCCGCCAGAGCCCCGGCGGGGTGGCG
>JAGHZG010000414.1 GCA_017743275.1 Chloroflexota bacterium
GCCCGGGAGCAGGGGCTGATCCGCACCGAGGGTCGGGATTACCGCATCCAGGACGGCGACGTCTGTCTCTTCCGGTTCAATCCGTAATTTGTAGGACAACTGCTCGCAGTTGTCCTACAAATTTTGGGCGGGCGGCTTTGCCGCCCGCCCAATTTTACTCCAGGCATTTCGTGTAGTAACCAACCCGGACAGAGGTTCTACGGGCCTGGTTCGTATAGTCATTAGCCCGAATCTCTCACGATTTGGCCACAGTGTTTTGAGAACATAATCAGGCTATACGAAACGCCGCGACGCAGGTCATCAAGCCTGTACCAGCAGGGTAGGGACGCAGACAGGAGGGGTTGACCACAGTGTTTTGAGAGTAGAATCAGGCTATACGAAATGCCGCAATGCAGGTCATCAGGCTTGTACAAGCAGGGCGGGGGCACAGACAGGCGGAGCGGTAGAGCCTGTGTCATCCTTGTTCCATTTCGCTGTCCGGTTCGTTGAAGATACGGTGGTACCCCCGGTCCAGTTCATCGTCGCTCAGGTGGGTGTACCGCTGGGTGGTGGTGATGCTGCGGTGACGGGCCAGTTCCTGGGCCAGCCGGACGTTTCCGCCGCTTCCCCGCAGGACCACGGTCACGAAATAGTGGCGGAATGTGTGGGGGGTGATGGTGCCCCGCGCCCGCTCTCCCAATGCTGCGATGGTCCACTCTTCCACGATTTTCTCCGCCGACCGGGGGGATAGAGGCAACACGCGCCCCCCAGCCCCCTTGTCGTGGCGGGCAAAGAGGGGAAGCCCACTGAGCGGACGCCCTTGCTGGCCGTCCAGTTCCGCCCGGGCATCCAGATAGGCCCGCAGATAGCGCAGGCTCCGCTCGGAGAAGCGCACAATCGCCTCCCGGTTTCCCTTCCCCAGCACGCGCGCCCGCGCTTCGGTCCAGTCCAGATGCCCACGGGTCAGCCCACAGGCCTCAGAGACCCGCAGGCCGGTATCGGCCAACACATAAAGTAGAGCACGGTCTCGCAAAACCCGCAGGCGCTCCCGCTCATCGTGGGGTGGGGGGGTGGCGGCCTGCGCGACGGTCTCCAGTATCTTCTCTATTTCCGCGCGGGGGAACGGTGGGAGCCGGGCCGCCTCCCGGCGCGCCCGCCTCCGGCACAGCCGCCGCAGGGCCGGCAGGTTGACCGGTGCCCAGTTCTCCGCCGCCGCCTGCTCGTAGAAGGCCGTCAGCGCCGTGATGTACAGCCGCTCTGTGGCAACAGCGAATGCGTGGAGGGACTGGATGAACCAACTCATCCATTCCACCGAGAGTTCGCTCACAGGCGCGGCGGGGGTGATGCCGTGCTCTTTCAGCACATCCAGGAAGTGGCCAACGGCCTGGGCATAGGCCTTATGGGTGTTCGGGCTCCGGCTGGCCGCGACCTCGTCCAGGAACTTCTCCAGGGCGTCCTGCAGGGTCAGGTTGGTCATCTGGGTACCCGCTCCAGTTTCTCCAGCGGGATTTCTCCCCGGAGGGACTCCAGTTCAGGATCGCCGGTGACCAGTGTCGCTCCCAACTCCTGAGCCAGTGCAGCAGCAAAGGCATCTGCATACGAGATGGCATACCTCATTTTCAACCGGGCTGCGGCAAATACCCGATCGTCTGCGGCGGGGGCAATCACCAGAGGCAAGCGCCGGATTTCGTCCAGCAACGCCCATGCTTCTTGCTCACCCCGTGCTCGCCCCACATGGTAGACCACCTCACCGAGATTCACTACCGAGACGAACAGGTCAACCCTCTTTTCCTCCGCGCCCCTCAGCAATTGCCGGACCCGGGAGGCCGCAGGCTCTTCCCCCTGCAGAAACGCCAATATTGCCCATGCGTCAAGGACGAACCGGGGTCTCATTCCGAATCTCCCGCTGGTGTTCTGTTTCCAACTTGGTCAGCAAATCGGTACCAGAGTATTTTCCGTACAGCGTGTCTATCGGAGAAGTCCGCACCGGCTCCAGGACAATGGCCTGTTCCTGCAGTCGCACCCGGAACGGAGTGCCGGCCTGAAGCCCCAGCGCGTCCCGTATCGGTTTCGGGATCACCACCTGCCCCTTGGATGAAAGACGGGTCTGAATCATAGCGCCCTCCTGTTTCTTACTTCATTGTCTGTATTGTAAGACGAAGGCCAGTATTTGTCAACCTGTGCAGAAAGGGTGGGGGAAATCAGGGTCTAATCCGCTATGATTCGTATAAGTTCAACTATCCGAATCATAAATACCCCTCCATTCGGCCTGGCATAGGCAAACCATACCGGTGCCACTGCGGGGCTCCCAGGCATCCCCCGGCAACGGCTCCCGCGTCAGCCATACCCCCGCCCAGGGGTCATACAGCCGAACGCCAAATTCATACAGGCCCAGGTGCTCATCCCACTCTTTCCCCAGGAAGGTGTAATGGTTGTGTGGATCCGTCCAGTTGCCCTGGGCCGGGAGCAGTTGGCCGTAGGCATCATAGCGGTAGTTGTGGGTGCTCTGGCCCTGGTGCCTAGTAAGGCTTGCCACGTTGCCGCGGCCATTCAGATAAGACCAGTAGGCCTGGTTTAATCACCCCTTGGGAGGCGAAATCATTGTTTCAGAATTTGGATTATTTACTGGCTTATTTTACCTT
>JAGHZG010000415.1 GCA_017743275.1 Chloroflexota bacterium
CTTCCAGGGGCATCCCAAAAGAGAGGGTCGGCGAAGGCCGACCATCGGCCGAAGGCCCAGGAAGGGTGACTTCAGTCAGCGCTAGTTAGAACCAGATAGCCTTTCTTTGCCAGCCACTCCGTCACATACCGGGCGAAGAGCCGGAAGTCGTCCAGGTCGCTCTGCAGATGGTCGTAGACTTCCCGCAGGTTGACCTGGCGATAGCGATGGACCAGGATGTTGCGGAAGCCCGCCATACCCAGGATGCGGCCCGCGAAGGCAGGCGGCAGAATCCCTTCTTTCCCCAGGGCCACAATGATGTCGCGGTACTCTTCCACCGGGTGCTCGGTTTCCGCCGCCAGGATATGGCTGCCCACGTCCAGCAATGCCTGAATCGCCATCCGGAGGCCGTGTTCCACCGCCCAGTAATGTTTGGTCGTGGCCACAAATTCATCGTAGGAGAGATGGCGGTACTGCTCCAGTTCGTCCAGGTACTGGCCCAGGGCCGTCAGGAGGGCAGTGATCGTGTCAATGTCTACCATATCTCCCCTCCTGAATTCGCTTGACCAGGTAATACCGCTGCACCTCCCGGATGGGTCGGGTGTCCAGATAATCGCGCAGGGCCTCGGTCTGGAAGCGCACCCGCAGACGGTCGTCCTGGCAATACAACAACTGGCCGTACCGGCGCACCTGGTTCCGCAGGACGGGCGACGCCTCGGCCAGGTCCACCACCTCCACGTCGCTGCGGCGGAAGACGCCCATGAGTTCGGCGATCAGGCGGCAGCGGAGGTCAAACCGCGCGCGGGGGCTTAAGTCGTCTGCGAAGAGGACGGCAATATCCACATCCGAGAGACGCCCGGCCTTCCCGCTGGCCTGCGAGCCGAAGAGGTAGGCCAGGATAACCTGATGCTCCCGGAAGAGTCGCTGCAGTTCCGGCAAAAGGGGCCGAATATCCCCGAGGGGACCCCCTTCACGCATCGTCGCTCACCCTTTCCGCCCCGCGCGGTGTTCTCCTACGGCAGCCCTACCGCCGCCTTCACCTCGGCGATGGTCTGGGTAGCGATGGCGGAGGCGCGGCGGGCCCCCTCGGCCAGGATGTCCCATATCGTATCCGGGTTGGCGGCCAGCGCGGCCCGCCGCTCCCGGAACGGGGCGAAGTATTCGGTCAGGTTGCGGGCGAAAATCCGCTTGCAGTCCACGCAGCCGATGCGGGCCGTCCGGCAGTCGGCATCAATCTGGGCCACCTCGTTCGGGGAGAAGAACCGGTGCAGGGAGAAGACGTTGCAGACCTCCGGGCGGCCGGGAATGTGGCGGTGCGTCCGCTGCGGGTCGGTGACCATCTGCATCACCCGCTGGTGAATCTCCTCCGGCGAGGCGGCAATCTCAATGTGGTTGTTCAGGGACTTGCTCATCTTCTGCTGGCCGTCAATCCCCAGGACTTTGGGGAAATCGGTGTGTTTGGCCTGGGGTTCCACCAGGACGGGGCCGAAGTGGGCATTGAACCGCCGGACAATCTCCCGGGTGAACTCCAGGTGGGGGGCCTGGTCCACGCCGACGGGGACCGTATCGGCCTTGTAGAGGGTGATGTCCGCCGCCATCAGCACCGGGTAGCCCACCAGGCCGTAGTTGACGTTATCCGGCTGCTGGCGGACCTTCTCCTTGAACGTGGGCAGGCGGGTCAGCCAGCCCAGCGGGGTGACCATGGAGAGAATCGTATGCAATTCGGTCACCTGGGGGACGTGGGACTGGACGAAGAGGATGGTCCCCCGGTCCGGGTCCACTCCCGCCGCCAGCCAGTCCAGGACCATCTCATACGTCCACTCCCGCAGGTATTCGGTGTCCGTCAGGGTGGTCAGCGCGTGGAGGTCCACGACGCAGTAGATGCAGTCGTAGTCGTCCTGGAGGGCGACGTAGTTGCGGATGGCGCCCAGGTAGTTGCCCAGGTGCTGGCGACCGGTCGGTCGCGCGCCGGAAAAGACGCGGCCCTTTTTGCTATTCATCTTACCGGCTACCTCCTCATCATCTGCCTTCTGTTTCGCCAGCGGTTATTCCCAAACCCGCGCAGGGATCCGTTCACCCCGGAACGTCAGAATCCCAATTCCCGTTTCGCGAGCCATGTCATCCACCCCGAAGTAGACGCGCAGCCCGAAGACGTAGGGAAGGTACGGTTTCCCCACGCCGCTTGCTTCCAACTGCTGGACGACCTGGGGCTGCTGGAGCCGCTGGAGGAACTTCCCGACCTCTTTGCGCCGCAGGCGTCCTTTGACCTCTATAATCATCCAGAAGCGCTCCCCCGACGGCGTCTCTATCGGTGCCACCACGTCCATCTCGCCGTCCACGTCTATGGCGATCGGCTCCTGAAGCAGCGAGTATCCCTTTTCCTGCACCACAGCCCGCAGGACCTCCTCGGCGTCTACTTCCAGGTCCAGGCCGAAACGCTCGGATAACTGACCCAGTTGTTTCTCCGCCGCGTCCATCCGCTGGGTGAGAGAAACAATGGCCTCCATCATGCGCTTCTGGGCCTCGGCCAGTTCCTGCACGACCTGCTCCAGGCGGTCCAGCCGCTGCTCGGTCCGCTTCTGGGCCTCGGCCAGTTCCTGCACCTGTTGCTCAGTGCGTTTCTGGGCCTCGGCCAGTTCCT
>JAGHZG010000416.1 GCA_017743275.1 Chloroflexota bacterium
TCTCCACGATGGGGGCCATCTGGATGAACTGGTCAAAGACGGAGATGGGAGCCGGTCGGTGGCGGCATCGTTGCAGGATTTCCAGCCAGAGTTCGGACGCCCGCTTGCTCAGCAGGCCCACCTCCCGCAGTTTCCGCTCGTCCAGCCGTTTCCCGGCGATCCGTTCCAGGACCGGCACCGCCTCCTCCAGTTGCCGCCGGACGTAGCGGACGGCGTGCTCGGCGGCCTCTTCGGTGTAGACGAAAGGGGTATCTATCAGGACCAGCGGGGCGCCGAAGTATTCGGCCAGGACGCGGTACCAGAACAGGACGGTCTGGCAGATGTTGGTGCAGGCGAAGAGGACGTCCGGTTTGGGGAGGCGGCCCACCGGGGTCTTGCCGGAAAGGACCGCGCCGATGTCGGTGCGGGCGTAGGAGCAGAGGTCACGGGAGTACCCGGCGCTCTCCGCCTCGGACGCGATGTCCACCGCCAGCCGGGCCGTCCCGCAGATGGCGGCGTGGTTTTCGGGGTAGAGGACGTAGAAATCCAGCGCCTTGAGGAGTTCCACCGGCGCGCCGGAGGTGACCCAGGCCACCTTGCGGTAGCCGTTGGCGTAGCGGCCCACCAGCCAGTGCCGGGCGACCAGTTCTTTGGTCCGGGGGGCGATGCGGAGCGGCGGGGCGAGATACCGGGTGTCCCAGCGGGCGGGGCGGCGCTCCGCCTGCCAGCGCTGCAGGCGCAGCACCGCCGGCCCCAGGACGTTCACGTTCCAGTGGTAGCGCAGGGCGTTGACGGGGTTCATCGGCGGGCCTCCTCGGTCTGACCGGCGACCATCTCCAGAAACGCCTCTATACGGGTGAGGGTCTGGCCGGAGAGGGGGTCGTTCAGGTCTACTTCTACGTGGACGGACGGCAGGCCGGCCTCCTGGAGCCCTCGCCGCAGGAGGGGCAGGTCAAAGAGTTCCGGCTCGCAGAATTTGACGTCGTAGAAGATGACGCCGCGCGCGCCGGTCTCCCTCGCCGTCCGCACCAGATGCTGGAGCCGTTCCGTGATGGGACTGCCCCTTGTGGGGTCGGGGGGGCCATCCAGGATGCGCTCCGCCATCCGGCGGAAGGGATCACTGCTGACGCCGGGCGGGTAGAGGCGGCGCCCGCAGCAGGCCAGGTCGTCGGCGACCACCGTGCCGCCCATTTCGTTGATCGCGTCCAGCAGCGCCATCGGCTCCAGGACGATGCCGGAGAGGAGGACGGGGATGCCGGTGCGCGGGTCGGCGGGCGGCGTGTCCAGCACAGAACGGGCCAGGGCGGAGAACTCCTCGGCGGGGAGGTACTCCCGGGCCCGCACCAGCCGGTAGAAGGCCAGGTCGGTCAGGGAGAGCGCGCGGCGACGGCGGTGGAGTTCGGTCAGCAGGCCGTCCGCTTCCTCCTCCCGGCAGATGCTCTCCATCAATTCCTCCTCTGATGGGGTGCGGCCGGTCACCGCGACCAGTTTCCCGTAGAGGGCGCGGCACTCGTCGGCCAGGAACTGACGGTCGCTCTCGCGGCGGCCGCGCGGGATGTAGAGGGGAAAGACCGGTTGCCGGGGCCGCACGAAGTCCAGCAGGAGGCTCCCCAGCCCCTGGAGGGAGTCGCAGGCGTGGGGGACAACGATGACATCGGCCACGTCCAGCCCGTCCTTCAGGAGAAACGAGAGCGCGTTGCCGACGATGGAGCAGACGTAGGGCTGGAGGTGGGCGGCGCCGGGGGCCGGGTCCACCCGCGGCGGCCCCCAGACCTCCACGGGGAGCAAACCGAAGGCCCGCAGCAGGGCCCGGGGGTAATGGATGGGAAGGACGGCAGCGACGCCGCCACCCCGCGCGGTCCAGGCGCGGATGGTCTCGGTGCAGGAAGGGATGGAGCGCGGGTCGGGTTCCATAAGTCCTCCTCAGATCGGGATGGAAAGGAGACGACGCGCGGCGCGGAAGGGTCGCGCCTGTTATTTTAGCACAGATTCGCCTGATGGTAAACCATCGGGCTGTGACTCAGCGAAGCCCTGTTGCAAATCTACAGCATAATGGTATAATAACGCCGTCTGGCGACCCCTGCAGGAGAGACCCTATCCACCCCAACCCATACGGAGGTTCAAAATGACGTACGTCATCACCAGTCTGTGCAAGCGGGCCGGGGCATGCGCGGACGTGTGCCCGACCGACTCCATCCACTTTGTGGACGGCGACCCCAACTGGCCCACTTACTACATCAACCCCGACACCTGCATTGATTGCGGGGCCTGCGCGGCGGAGTGCCCCAACGAGGCGATCTTCCCCGAGGATGAAGTGCCGGACGCCTACAAGGCCGACATCCAGAAGAACGCCGATTACTACAGGGTAGGTCCGGGGAAGGACCAGGTGTAACAACACCGTCCAGCAAAGAGGCCGCCCGAAATGGGCGGCCTCTTTGTTTGCCACCAAATCGGATGTAGCGCAGGCCGCATTTGCAGGCTAAAGCCTGCGCTACAATGTAGCGCAGGCCGCCAGGCCTGTTCGCAGGCTAAAGCCTACGCCACAATGTAGCGCAGGCCGCCAGGCCTGTTCGCAGGCTAATGAACTTTAAAAAATTAACCCAGACATAAACCGGCATACTGACCACCTGACCCT
>JAGHZG010000417.1 GCA_017743275.1 Chloroflexota bacterium
AACGGCCTGCCGCACCCGCTCATATTATACCACTCGCTATTATACCAGGGGGTAGCGGCGAAGCCGCTGGGGGAGGGGTGAGGCTGAACAGTTACGGTAGGGCAACTGCGAGCAGTTGCCCTACTGCATAAAACCCAGAATTTTCAGGGCCTGCCGGATGTACGGGCTGCTGGTGTACACGTCCCAGACCAGACGGGTGAGATGGTTTTCAATCATCACCAGCGAAAGGCCTTTGTCTATCGCGTAGAGCGTCCGGCTGTACCATGGCGGAGTGACGTCCAGGTTGTAGGCGTCAAAGAAGCCGTACGGTCCCCAGGTTTGCGGGTGATGGTGGTAGAGGTACTCCACCAGAGCGGCGGTCTCGTCGGGCAGGAAGGGCAGGCAGGCGACGGCCGCGTAGATGGAGACGGTGCCGTCGTGGTGCGGCTCGCCCAGGCAGGGCGGAGCCCCGAAGACGTCGTACCCGTGCGGGCTATCCCCGGCGCTCAGGCCCCAACTGTGTTCGCCGTAGGTCTTGAAGCGGGAAGCGTTGGCGATGCAGAAGGCGCGGTGGGCCTGCGCCGCGCGGCGGGTGTTCTCAAACCAGTCCACCCCGTCAGGGTCCCGGAAACGGGCGACGTCCAGCCAGGCCTCGCTGAACTGGTAGGCGAAGAGCGTCCCCTGAGGGTTGATGATGATGGGCTGACCGTCGTGGTAACCGACGTCGCGGCGGAAGCCCCGGTAGAGGCGCCGCGCCATGTCCGGGCCGACGCGCGGGGCGGCCTGCAGGTACATCATTTTCTGCTCGGCGGCCATATCCCACTGGCCGATGAGGCCAGGCTCACCCGTGACGTAGTCGCCGTCCGCGTCGGGGTTGTAGGCCATGTAGAAGAGGGCCGTGCCCTCTTTCTCAAAGATGATGGCGTTCCAGTCCACGCGGTGGAGCAGTTGGGCGGCCAGGTCGGCGATTTCGGCGTCCTGGAAGTACGCAGCGGCGGTGAGGACGCCGTTCAGGCACAGCGCGGTGTCAATGGTGGAGTACTCGCATTGGCCGTACCGGGCCGCGGTCTGCATCTCCAGGAAGTGAGCGAAGAAGCCGTGCCAGTGGGCGGCGCGCTCCAGGAGGGTGCGGAGCGTGCCGCGCGTGACCCGGCGGGCAGTCTGCCGGTCAAGGAGGCCGCGTTCGGTAGCGATCACCCAGGCGGTGAGGGCGAAGCCGGTGGAAGCGATGGAGGCAACGGCGGGCTTTCGGGTGGAGTCAACCGTCAGGCCGAAGCCCGCGCTCCCTTCGGCCAGGTTGGTGAAATCCAGGAAGAACTGGATGGAGGCGCGCAGTTCGTTCAGGAGGAGAGCCCCGGCGTTCATCGGGCTTTTCGGATAGAGGGAATCACTTTTTCGTAAATCCCAGCCTCTCCAGCCCGGCAAGGATGTATCGGTTCTGCATGGTGACCCGATAGACCCGGTCGTTCTGGGAATTCGCCAGCATCAGCAGCGAAATCCCCTTATCTATGCCGATGACGTCGCGGGCGAACCAGTTCTCGGTCAGGTTGAAGGCATCCTGGAAGCCGTAGGGGCCCTTGAGTCGGTCAAAGGAGAAGTAGTAGCGCATGGCCTGCCGAGCCGGTTCCGGCAGGAAGATAATGGAGCCGATAGCGCCAGCAGGCGCGACGGTATCGTCCACCAGGTGCTGGCGGTTGTCAAAGCCGGAGGGCGGCGCG
Source organism: Chloroflexota bacterium (assembly GCA_017743275.1). Classification (GTDB taxonomy): domain Bacteria; phylum Chloroflexota; class Anaerolineae; order B4-G1; family DUEL01; genus SpSt-77. The sequence continues at coordinate 1,698 of JAGHZG010000417.1, forward strand.
CCGTAGCGGCCCTCGTAGCCGCGCGGGCCGTCGCAGGCGGTCAGGCCCCAGGCCAGCGGGCCGAGGGTCAGATATTTCTCGTCCATATTCACGGCGAAGTGATAATGGGCCCGCGAGGCCTCCACCGAGTTCTCAAACCAGTCCACGCCTTTGGGGTCCGTCCACCCGCGAAAGTCAATCCAGGCGTGGCTGTACTGATAGGTGAAGAGGGATCCGAACCAGGAGTGGATGAAGGGCCGTCCCTGGCCGTATCCGGCCTGGTGGCGGGTGAAGGAGAAGTAGACAGAGGGGTCTATTGGGTGCGTGGGTGAACCAGCCGCCAGGACGTAGAGCATCAGTTGCTCGGCGTAGAAATCCCAGTGGCCGGAAAAGCCCTCTTCGGGACGGTAGGCCATATAGAACATGTTCCGGTTGAAGTCAACGAACCAGGGCCAGTCCACGTCCAGGTAGATTCTCTCCGCTTTGGCCTGGGTCTCGCCGCCGCAGTAATCCCCGGCGGTGAGGACACCCATGAGCAGGATGGCGGTGTCTATGGTGGAGACCTCACTCTGCCAGGCCCGCTGACCGGTCTGCATGTCCAGGAAGTGGTAATAGAAGCCGTGCTGGCGGGGCAGGGTCAGGAGGGTATCCAGCGTGCCGTCAATCCGCTCGCAGGCTTCCTGACGGGAGATGTATCCCTTCTCCGCCCCGATGACGTAGGCCGTCAGCCCAAAACCGACGGAGGCGATGCTGGCAATGCCGGGCGAACCGGGGTAGCGGTCGCGGATCAGCCCGTAGCCGGGGCTGCCGGGCGTGGTGTTGGCCTGCTCCCAGAAGAACTGGAACGCGCCGCGCATCTCCCATTCTATGATGTCCTCAACGGGAGGCAACGTGGGCGTCGGCGCGGGGGTAGCCGTCGGCGGGAGAGGGGTGGC
>JAGHZG010000418.1 GCA_017743275.1 Chloroflexota bacterium
GTGTCCCCCTCGCGGAACTCGCCGCGCAGGATGGCCAGCGCCAGCGGGTCCTGTACCTCCCGCTGGATGACCCGCTTCAGCGGCCGTGCGCCGAAGACCGGGTCGTAGCCCACCTCCGCCAGGTACTCCCGCAGCCCATCCGTCCACTCCAGCCCCACCTGCCGCTGGGCCAGCAGGCCCCGCAGCCGCTCCATCTGGATGTCCACAATCCGCTTCAGGTCCTCGCGCGTCAGGCTGTGGAAGAGGATGATTTCGTCAATCCGGTTCAGGAACTCCGGACGGAAGGTCCGGTCCAGTTCCTCCATCACCCGATCCCGTGCCGCCTCCACGCCCAGTTCCTTGATCCAGCGGCTGCCGATGTTGCTGGTCATGATGACAATCGTGTTGCGGAAATCCACCGTCCGACCGTGCCCGTCGGTCAGGCGGCCCTCATCCAGGAGTTGGAGCAGGGTGTTGAAGACCTCCGGGTGGGCCTTCTCTATCTCGTCAAACAGAACCACGCTGTAGGGCCGACGGCGGACCGCTTCGGTCAGTTGGCCGCCCTCTTCGTAGCCCACGTAGCCCGGCGGCGCGCCGATGAGCCGGGAGACGGTGTGCCGCTCCTGGTACTCGCTCATGTCAATCCGGACCATCGCCTCTTCGGTGTCAAAGAGGAACTCCGCCAGGGCGCGCGCCAGTTCGGTCTTGCCCACGCCCGTTGGCCCCAGGAAGATGAAGGAGCCGATGGGCCGGTTGGGGTCCTGGAGCCCCGCGCGGGCCCGCCGGACGGCGTTGGCGACGGCCCGGACTGCCTCGTCCTGCCCGACGACGCGCCGGTGGAGCGCCTCCTCCATCCGCAACAGTTTCTCCAGTTCGCCCTCCATCAGTTTGGTCACCGGGATGCCGGTCCACTCCGCCACCACTTTGGCGACGTCCTCCGGCCCGACCTCCTCCTTGAGTAGCGGTCGGTCGGACTGGAGTTGCTTCAACCGCTCCTCCTGCTCCCGCCGCTGGCGCTCCAGTTCCATCAGCACGCCGTACTGGAGTTCGGACGCGCGGGCGTAGTCCAGGGCCCGCTGGGCCTCCTCAACCTGGTGGCGGACTTGCTCAATCCGCTCCTTCGTCTCCCGCAGGGCCTGGATGGCCGCCTTCTCCCGCTCCCACCGGGCCCGCAGGGCCTGACTCTCCTCCCGCAAGTCGGCCAGTTCCTTCTCCAGTTTCTGCAACCGCTCCCGGCTGGCCTCGTCCGTCTCCTTCTTCAGCGCTTCCCGCTCAATCTCCAGTTGCATGATGCGCCGGTCCACCTCATCCAGTTCGGCCGGCTTGGAGTCAATCTCCATCCGCAGGCGGGACGCGGCCTCGTCTATCAGGTCAATCGCCTTGTCGGGCAGGTGCCGGTCCGAGATGTAGCGGTGGCTGAGGACGGCGGCCGCAATGCACGCGGCATCCTGGATGCGGACGCCGTGGTGGACCTCGTACCGCTCCTTCAGCCCGCGCAGGATGCTGATGGTATCTTCCACGGACGGCTCGTCCACGTAGACAGGCTGGAAGCGCCGCTCCAGCGCGGCGTCCTTCTCAATGTACTTGCGATATTCGTCCAGCGTCGTTGCGCCGATGCAGTGGAGTTCGCCCCGGGCCAGCATTGGCTTGAGGATGTTGGCCGCGTCCATCGGCGCGCCCTCGGCCCGCCCCGCGCCGACGACCTGATGAATCTCGTCAATGAACAGGATGATTTCCCCTTCGGCGTCGGTGACCTCTTTGAGGACGGCCTTCAGGCGCTCCTCAAACTCGCCCCGATACTTGGCCCCGGCGACCAGCGCGCCCAGGTCCAGCGCGACGATGCGCTTATCCTTCAGCCCCTCCGGGACATCGCCCCGGACGATGCGCTGGGCCAGTCCCTCCACGATGGCTGTCTTCCCGACGCCGGCGTCGCCGACCAGGACCGGGTTGTTCTTGGTGCGGCGGTTGAGAATCTGCATCACGCGCCGGATTTCCTCATCCCGCCCGATGACCGGGTCCAGTTTCCCCTGGCGGGCCAGCGCGGTCAGGTCCCGCCCGTACTTCTCCAGCGCCTGGTAGGTGGCCTCTGGACTCTGGGACGTGACCCGCTGGCTGCCGCGGATGGCGGTCAGGGCCCGCAGGACGGCGTCCTCGGTAACGCCGTGGGCGGAGAGGATGCGCGCTGCGCTCGCGCCGTGGGGCCCCAGCAGGGCCAGCAGGAGGTGCTCCGTGCTGATGAACTCGTCCCGCATCCGGGCGGCGATCTTTTCCGCCTCCTCCAGCGCGCGGGAGAGATCACGGGAGAGCCCCACCTGCGTCGCGCCGTAGACTTTCGGTTTCTCTCGCAGCGCGCGCTCCGTGGCCAGCGCGACCGTCTCCGGCGGGATGTTCATCTTCGCCAGCACCTGGGGCACCACCCCGTCGGCCTGGCGCACCAGGGCCAACAGCAAATGCTCCGGCTCAATCTGGCCGTGATTGTACTCGCCCGTCAACCGCTGAGCGGCGAAAATCGCTTCCTGTGCCTTTTCTGTGTACCGATTCAGGTCCATACCCATACCTCCGTGATTCGTGATTCGTGATTCGTGATTCGTGCCCTTCGGGGATGATAGCCTGATCTCGTTAGAAAAACG
>JAGHZG010000419.1 GCA_017743275.1 Chloroflexota bacterium
GGGACCAGGAGCGGGGGGCGACCCGGCGTTGGGGGTCGCCCGCTCCTTCTGGCGGGCCCGCGACCGGCGGGGTCGGTGGGCCTTCGGTTGCAGCGACGGCTCCTCCCGCGGTTGGGGCGGGAGCAGCGCCACCTCCAGCACCTCGTCCATCCGCTCCACCAGCCGCACCTTCAGTTCCCGCATCACCTTGCGAGGAATCTCCACCAGGTCCGGCTGGTTCCGTTTGGGGATGACGACCTCCTTCATGCCCGCCCGGTGGGCGGCCAGCAGTTTCTCCTTGATCCCGCCCACAGGCAGGACCCGCCCCCGCAGGGTGATCTCACCCGTCATCGCCACTTTCCGCCGCGCCGGGCGGTGGGTGAGGGCGGAAACGAGCGCCGTCGCCATGGTGATGCCCGCCGAGGGGCCGTCTTTGGGGATGGCCCCCTCGGGCAGGTGGATGTGGATGTCCGTCTTCTCAAAGGTCTCCGGGTTCACGCCCAGGTCTTTGGAGCGGGAACGGGCGTAACTGAGCGCCGCCTGGGCCGACTCCTGCATCACCTCGCCCAGTTGACCGGTGAGGGTCAGGTTGCCCTTGCCGGGCATCAGGGCGACCTCCACGGGCATCAGGTCACCGCCCGCCTCCGTCCAGGCCAGCCCCATGGCCAGCCCGACTTCGTCCTTCTCCTCCGCCTCGTCGCGCGGGTAGCGGGGCGGGCCCAGATAGCGGGGCAGGTCGGCCGGAGTGACCCGGGTCAGCGGCTTCTTCCCCTCCGCCAGCCGCCGGGCCGCCTTACGGCAGATGTTGGCAATCTCCCGCTCCAGGTTGCGCACGCCGCCCTCGTAGGTGTACTCCCGGATGATGCGCCGCAGCGCCGCATCGGTGAACGTGACCGGGTGCCCGTTCAGCCCGTTCTCCTCCAACTGGCGGGGGATGAGGAACCGACGGGCAATCTCCAGTTTCTCCTCCTCCACGTAGGATGGAAACTCTATCACCTCCATACGGTCCCGCAGCGCCGGGGGGATGGGGTCCAGCGTGTTGGCCGTGGTGATGAAGAAAACTTTGGAGAGATTGTACGGGACCTCCAGGTAGTGGTCGGAGAAGACGTGGTTCTGCTCCGGGTCCAGCACCTCCAGCAGCGCGGCCGCCGGGTCGCCCCGGAAATCCAGCCCCAGTTTGTCCACCTCATCCAGCATAAAGACGGGGTTAATGGTTTTGGCGCGCCGCATAGTCTGGATGATGCGGCCGGGGAGGGCGCCGATGTACGTCCGGCGGTGGCCGCGAATCTCCGCCTCGTCCCGCACCCCGCCCAGGCTCACCCGGACGAAGTTGCGCCCCAGCGCCTTGGCGATGGCCTGCCCCAGGCTGGTCTTTCCCGTCCCCGGCGGTCCGACAAAGCAGAGGATGGGACTGCGCATCTTTTCGGGGGCCAGTTTTTTGACCGCGATGTACTCCAGGATGCGCTCTTTGGCCTTCGGCAGGCCGTAGTGGGAAGATTCCAGCACCTCGGCCACGTGGCTGAGGTCCAGATTGTCCTCCGTCTCCTCGGTCCAGGGGAGTTCCAGCAGCCAGTCCAGATAGGTGCGGATGATGCCGACGTCGGGAGCCATGGGGGGCATGGCGGCCAGCCGGGCCAGTTCCCGCTCCGCCTGAGCGCGCACCTCCGGGGGGAACGGGGCCTGTTCTATCCGCTCCCGCAACTGGTTGATCTCCTGGGTGAAGGTATCCGTCTCCCCCAGTTCCGTCTGGATGGCCTTCATCTGCTCCCGCAGGAAGTACTCCCGCTGAGAGCGGTCCATCTCCTGCTGGACCTGGGAGTGGATTTTGTCCTCCAGTTCCAGGACATCCAGTTCCTTTGCCAGCAGGACGTTGACCCGTTGCAGGCGGGCGGTGGGGTCCAGCGTCTCCAGGACCTCCTGCCGCTGGGCGGTATCCAGGTTGAGGCTCTGGGCGATCAGGTCCGCCAGCCAGCCGGGCTCCCGGATGTTCAGCGCGAAGACGTAGAGGTCTTCGGGCAGGTTGTGGCTCAACCGGACCACCCGCTCAAAGAGGTTGAGGATGGCCCGCATCAGCGCCTCGGTCATCCGGGAGCGCTCTGTGGGCTCCACGATGGGCAGGGCCCGCACCCGGATGTACGGCTCCAGGTGGATGTATTCCAGAATCTGTACCCGCTGGTGGCCCTGGGCCAGGATGCTGATGGTGCCGTCGGGCATGCGGAGCATGCGCCCGATGATGATGTCGGTGCCGAAGTTGTAGAGGTCCTCCGGCCCCGCCTCTTCTATCTGGGGGTCCCGCTGGGCCACCGCGATGAGCGGCTCATCCAGTTCCAGCGCCACCTCCACCGCCTCAATGGACGCCGGCCGCGCCACTACCAGCGGAGCGACCATGCGCGGGAAAAAGACCATGTCCCGCAGGGGCAGGAGCGGCCCCTCAATGATCTCCTCCGCCTGCTCCTCGGGGGCCTCCTGCTCCTCGTACTCGTCAAAATACGGGAAAAACCCGGGCTGAGACCAGCCCATCTGCGTCCACCATTCACCCCAATTACGGCTCATATCTCGTACTCCGTATTACGCATTTCGTATTGATAGGGAATTAGAGGTCAGGCTAACGACTGAGGGCTAACCCCT
>JAGHZG010000420.1 GCA_017743275.1 Chloroflexota bacterium
GACCTGAAGGATTTGCAGAAATTGTTGAACTTGCCCGCTCAGGCCTGTGGCGGGCAAGTTCAACAATTTCTGCAAATCCTTCAGGTCGGCGGCAACCAGCGGCGGGGTGCGGAAGCGGGGGACCAGCAGGTTGTAGGCGCGCTCAAACTCCACCGCCTCGTCCCGGGTCTCCCAGGCCAGCCGCCAGACGATGACCTGTTGGCCCGTCCCGTCCTCCCAGAGGGTGAAGGTATCCCCGGCCCAGCCGTCGGCGGCGCGGCGGGCCGCCTCGTCGTCATCCAGATAGGCCGACAGATGCAGGCCGACCAGAAACTCACCCACGGTGTCCCGGCGGACCAATTTCCAGCCTTTGCCCAGGGCCGCCGTCAGGTCTGGGACGGCGGGTTCCAGCGGGGGACGGCGGTCCCGGTAGCGCTCCGGGTGCAGGACCTCCTGGGTGGTGCACGGCGGGGCGGCGTAGGCCCGGTTGACGGCGGCCCAGCCGCCGTCGGCATACAGCGCGGCCACAAAGTGCGTCCCGTCCCGGTAGGGGAAGAGGCGGATTTCCTCAAAAGTCGCGACGTTGCTCAGGGGCGCGTAGGTCGGCTCCTCGGCTCCCGCGGCCAGACGGGCCAGACGGTCCACCTCCTGCGGGTCGGCGGCCACTCCGGCGTAGCGCGCAGTGGTGAGGACGGCATCCCCTTCCAGCAGGGCCCGCAGGGCCAGCGCGGCGTCGGCCGTGGGCCGGCAGGCAGCAGTCAGGGGGACGCGCGGGGGCTGGGCGCCCTCGCCCAGCAGAAACGCGTTGTCCTGCAGCGCGTGGGCCAGGGTGTGGACCAGGGCCAGTTCGTCGTCGGGGGTGGCGGGCCCCCGGCCCGCCACCAGCAACACCTGCCGCCCGGCCGGGACGTAGAGGCTGAAGACCCGGGCCGCCTGCGCGGTGACGTCCGGCAGCGGCAATGGGTCCAGCCGGGGCACCAGTCCCAGCAGACTGTAGAGACTCAACGCCTCCTGGGGCCGAAGGTCGCCGTACCGCTGCAGAAGGTAGAGCGCGATCTCCCGCTCCGACGGGAAAGAGACGGGGAACTGCTCCACCGGCGGAAGGTCCCGCACCCGGGCCAAGATGCGGGCCACCTCGTGGACGGCGCGGGCGCTCTGAATCTGGGAGAGGGGCACGGCCCGGGTAGGGGTAGGGGCGACCGTGGGGGAAGCCGTCGGTTCCGTTGGAGAGGCCTCCGGATTGGGCGTGGGAGACCCCGGAGGCGACTCCGGCCCCTGCGGCGACGGGAGCGGGGAGAGCGCGGCCAGTTGGCGCATCGTGGTGGCCACGGTGTAGGCCAGCAGGCCGAACACCACGACCACCGCGGTCGCCATCAGGACCAGGATCAACCGCTGGCGGGGAGTGAAGCCCCTCACCGCAGCGCCTCCTCCTGGGCCGCAGTGAGCGCCGCGATGCCCCGACGGGCCAGGTCCAGCATCTGCAACAGCCGGTTTCGGGAGAACGGGGCTCCCTCCGCCGTCCCCTGCACTTCCACGAACCGCCCGTCTCCGGTCATCACCACGTTCAGGTCCACCTCAGCCTGGCTATCCTCCTCGTAGCAGAGGTCCAGCCGGACCTCCCCCTGCACCACGCCGACGCTGACGGCCGCGATGGGGGTGCGAATGAGGTCCGGGGGGACGACGCCCCGGGCAGCCAGCCGGCGCAGGGCCAGGGCCAGCGCGACGTACCCGCCGGTGACGGCAGCGGTGCGGGTGCCGCCGTCGGCCTGCAGGACGTCGCAGTCCAGGATCAGAGTCCGCTCCCCCAACCGGGCCAGGTCCAGGCCGGCGCGCAGGGAGCGCCCGATGAAGCGGCGAATCTCCTGCGTTCGCCCGCCGGTCAGGCCGTTCTCGCGGGGCGTGCGGGTGTGGGTGGAACGGGGGAGCAGCGCGTACTCCGCCGTCAGCCAGCCCTGCCCGGAACCGGCCAGCCAGCGCGGTACCCCCTCCTGCAGGGTGAGGTTGCAGAGCACGCGGGTCCGCCCCCACTCCACCAGAACCGACCCCTCCGGGTAGTCCACGTAGTCCAGGATGAAGCGGACGGGGCGGAGTTCGTCGGGCCGTCGTCCATCGGGTCGGGAAGATGCCATTTCTCTTTCAAGTAGGACAACTGCTCGCAGTTGTCCTACAAAATGTTCACGGCGTCCCGCCGGTGATCGGGGAAGAGGGTTGCAGTTGCCCCAGCAGTTGCTCTATGGCCGGTTTCTGGTCCTCCGGGGCCATCTGGAGCGCGGTCTGGGCCTCCGCCAGCGCCATCGCCGGGGCCCCCATCTGATAGTAGGCGATCGCCAGCAGCCGGTGGGCGTCCCAGGCCCAGGCCCCCTGGGGTTCCAGTTCCAGAGAACGGTTCAGCGCCTCCACCGCCGCGTCGTTCTGTCCCTGCTGGAGATAGACCCGCGCCAGCGCGTTCCACACCTGGGGCATAGCGGGCACAATCTCCAGCGCCTTGCGGTACGCCTCCGCCGCCCCTGCCAGGTCCCCCTTCATCACCCGGACGTCCCCGATGATGAGCCACGTCTGCTCAAAACCGTCGTCCACTTCCAGCGAACGGTTGATGCGCTGCCAGAACCCCTCCTC
>JAGHZG010000421.1 GCA_017743275.1 Chloroflexota bacterium
AGCATCCGTGTGAATCCGTGTACTGCCCGATCAAAAGTGTCAGGTGACCAGATTGCGAATCATCTTGCCTCCTCGTTTGTAGGGCAACTGCTATAGCAGTTGCCCTACGAATGTATAGGGCCAGTCTTGCCAGTCCTCCACCAGACCGGCCTTGACCGGGTTGTTGACGATGTACGCCAGGATGCGCTCATACTCCTGCGCATCTCGTACTACGTGGTCATAACTCTCATGCTGCCAGAACAGACCACCCCGACCCAGAACGCGGTTGCACAGGGCTGCGCTCTTCCCCTTCAGCAAGCGCAAGGCGCGGCTGAGAGCAGTATAGTGTTTCCCGTCCTGGCGGGGATGGGGGTCGGGGATGCCCTGCTGGTCTATCAGCAGGTGGACATGATTGCTCATCACGCAAAAAGCGTGCAGGTGGTAGTGCTTCGGGTCCAGTTCGTGAATGCAGTCCATGACAATGCGGGCACATTCCGGCTGAGATAGCCAGTGTGGACCGTGAAGCGCCTGGTCCAGCAGGGCATCCATGCGGGCAAAGTGGCGCTTTTGCTCCTGGTAGCGAGCGGATGCCAGGGCTTCCCCGCTGAAGAGCCGCTCCAGGCGACGGAGATTGGCCTCGTACTCTTCCTGAAGCCGCAATACCGCCTCCACCGGGAGACTTCCTGCCAGCCGGATGGTGATAAAGTAGGTGGCGTCCGGCAGGTGATAATGTGGGAGACGGCGCTCAAAGAATGTGACCATAGTTTACCCTCTGTAGGGCAACTGCTATAGCAGTTCTAATCCCGCAGCCAATAGCAGGACTGTAGGGCAACTGCTGCAGCAGTTGCCCTACAAAATTCTAACCCGCTGGCGGGGCAGGGTGCGGCCCTTCCAGGTCGCCCGGCCCGTCGCCGTCCAGAGCAGGGAGCGGAAGGCGATGAAGACCAGAAGCAGCATGCTGACCGGATACAGGAACATCAGGCGGCGGGGGAAGCGCAGGCGGGCCAGCGCGATCCCCCAGAGGGCCAGCATCTCCCCCACCGCCAGCAGCGCCGGCCACAGGGCGAAGACCGACCGGGCCAGCCCCAGCGGCCAGAGGAGAGAGACCGCCAGCGGCTCCACCGTCACCAGCAGCATCCACACCCAGACGAAGAGGTACTCCGCCAGGCGGAAGTCAAAGACGGCGAAGAGGTTCTTGGTGAACCCCTCCACCGCCGCCCGAAATCCGGAGTACATCCGGCAGGAGACGTAGTCCCCGGCGTCCACCACCCGCCAGCGCAACCCCTTCGCCTTCACCCGCCGCCCCAGCATAATGTCGTCTATGGGGCTCTGGCGCACCGCTTCGTGCCCCCCGACGGCCCGGTAGGCCTCCCGGCGGAAAAGCATCCACTGCCCGTTGGTCAGTGAAAGCCCCGGCGCCCGGATGTGATGGGCCAGCGGGATGGGCAGGAACGAGAAGAAACACCAGAAGATGGCCGGGACCGTCAGCCGCTCGCCCCAGTTGTGCAGCCGCTGGCGGAGAAAGCCACTCATCAGGTCGGCCCGCTCCGCCAGCATCGCGGCGACCCCTGCCCGCAGCGCCTGGGGATGGTGAACGGTGTCCGCGTCGGTGAAGAGGAGCAGTTCCCCCGTCGCCGCATCCGCCAGTTGCTGACAGGCCCAGTGTTTGCCCAGCCAACCCTCCGGCAACGGACGGCCCGTCAGGACCCGAAGTCGGTCGTCCGTCCGGGCCAGCGCCGCCAGCACGTCGCCCGTCCCGTCGGTGGAACCGTCGTCCAGCACCAGGACCTCAAAGTCGGGGTAGTCCTGGGCCAGCAGGGAACGGACACAGTCTCCGATGACGGCCTCCTCGTTGCGCGCGGGGAGCAGGACGGAGACGCGCGGGAAGAGCGGGGGAAGGGGGTACGTCCCCAGGCGCCGCAGGGCCAGCAGGTTGCCCAGCGCGATGAGGAGCAGAATGCCCAGGAAGGTAGCGATGCCCAGTTGGTGCTGGAGCCAGAAGGGGGTCAATGAAGTCTCCTCGCTGGTGACAGGTGACAGTCACCTTGAAGGTGACTGTCACCTGCTCAATAACCGCCGGAGCCAGGGCCGGGCCTGGGGCAGCGTCCGCAGGTCCCGGCGGTGCTTCCAGAGGACCAGGGCCAGGTTCCCCGCCCAGACGGCCAGCAGGGGCCCCGACGCGCCGGAGAGGAGCAGGTAGGCCCCTAACACGACCGGTCCGGAGAGGGCCGACCAGGCGTCCGTCCGGTTGACGGCGACGGCCAGCGCCAGGGTCAGCCCCAGAATGGTGGGACCGACCCAGAGGGTGAGCCCGCTCCAGATGCCGAAGGTGACCGCGATGGCTTTGCCGCCGCGGAAGCGCAGGAACGGCGAGAAGGCGTGCCCCAGGACCGGCGCCAGGGCGACGGGGACCAGTCCCCAACCGTCTATGCCGGCCCCGAAGCGGGCCAGGGCCACCGGCGTGGCACCCTTCAGGTAGTCCAGCAGGAGCGCCGGAAGTCCGGCCCGCCAGCCGCCGGCCCGCCAGGCGTTGGCCGCGCCGGGATTGCCGTCCCCGTAGCGGCGGACGTCGGCGCGGGCCACCAGTCGCCCCAGCCAGACGGAGAAGGGG
>JAGHZG010000422.1 GCA_017743275.1 Chloroflexota bacterium
GCCCGGCCCCAGGACGAAGATGTTGTAGCCGGGGCCCTCCATATCCAGCCCGAACTCAATGGCCCGGGTGGCCCGGGGCTGACCGATGATGTCCGGAATCAGCGGGAGTTCGGCGGTCGTCTCAAAGGAAAACTGCTGCGGGTCGCAGATGCGACGGAGTCGGTCCGGAGAGAGTTCGCCGGGCATACGTTGTCCTCCCAGAGAAGGGTTGCATCCACGGGCCAGGCACTACGGAAGTGCCTGGCCCGGCGCGGCCTAAAACGGCCCGTAGCCGATGACCACTGCCACGGCCAGAACGATAACAGTCACCAAACCCACCCACAGCCAGAGCGGCAGCGACCATTTGAACCACCTGGGATAACTGACGGAAGTCAGTCCCAAAGAGATGAGCAGGACGGCGTTGGTGGGGTACATCATATTGGAAAAGCCGTCGCCGAAGCAGTAGGCCAGGACGGTGGTCTGGCGGGTGACGCCCAGGAGTTCCCCCAGCGGCAGGAGAATGGGCATCATCAGGAAGGCTTTGGCCGAACCGGAGGGGACGAAAAACTCCAGCAGCAGGGTCAGGCCGTACATGGCGAGAACGGCGACCAGGGGGCTGGCCTGGCTGAAAGGGTGAGAGGCCCGGTGGAGAATCGTATCCATGATGCCGCCCTGGACGACGATGTGGCGGACGCTGGCGGCCATCAGGATGAGCGGGATGCTGGCCGCGAGGCCCTTCCAGCCTTCCAGCAGCGCCCGTCCGACGGTCCGGCCGCCCGCGCCGGAGAGGAATCCCGCCCCAACGCCCGCGATGAGGAAGAGCAGGCCGACCAGCGGCAAGGTGTAATCGGCGATAGCGGGGATGAACGGGCCAACGAACAGCACAACCAGGATGATCAGGATGAACGCGCCGAACCAGGCCAGCGCGCGGCCGACGTGCGGGGCATCTTCGCCCAACCCGGCCTGGAGAGATTGGTATTTCCCCCGGGCCGCCCGGTCCTCTTCGTAGACGGGAGAACGGGTCGGGTCACGCTCCACCCTGCGGGCGTAGTTGGTCAGGAAGATCGCGAACAGGACATAGATGACGAGAAAGACGGGAACGCGCAGCCACCAGCCCGAGAAGGGGGGCAGTTCGGCCAGTTTTTGAGCGACTCCGATGGTGAAGGGATTGGTGATGGCGGCGGAGAAGCCCAGGTTGGTCGCCAGAATGGACATCCCCAGGCCCACCAGAGCATCCCAGCCCAGAGAGTAGGAGAGGGCGACCATCACCGGCACCAGCGGGACGACCTCCTCAAAGATACCGAAGAAGGCGCCCAGGGCCATAAAGAAGAACGAGATGACCAGCAGAAGCGCGTACTTCTCCCGCCCGAAGCGATGCACGATACGCCCGATGGCGGCCCGGACGATGCCGCTCCGATCCAGCACAGCGAAGGAGCCACCGATGAACAGGATGAAGATAATGATGACGATGACCGTCAGATTGCCGGGTGCGCCGAGCACCTCTATGGGGGCGGTGAACCAGCGCCAGATGGGGTAATCGGGCCGTTCGGTCACCCGGTACGAGGCCGGGTCAATCATCTCCCGACCGTCCAACGACAGGCGGTCATACACTCCGGCCGGGACGATGCGGGTCAGCAGACCGGCCACCATCATCAGTACGAAGAGAATCACCAGCGACTGGACAAACGCGCGGGCGCTGATCCGGATACCGGCCTGGGATTCCATAGGCACCTCCTGAGGGGGATAATCTCAAGTATAGCAGAGATTGGCCGGGGATGCAATCGGTGATCTCGCTTGGGGTGTGTCCCAAAGTCGTCGGGAGCCCGGTGGGCCAGGCCGTAAACGGCCTGGCTGAGGTCGCACAGGGCGCTGGAAGCGCCCTCTCCCTTCGGTAGTCTTTCGGGAACCCGGGTTGCCAGGGTGAAGAGGGGCGCTTTAGCGCCTCGTCTTCGCCTGAGCCTGGCCGTTTACGGCCAGGCGAAAAGGCCAGCGGCCCCGCCCGACAAAACTGGGACACACGGGTGTGTCCCAATTTCGTCGGGCCTGGCCGCGTTGTAGGACAACTGCTCGCAGTTGTACTACAACTTTGGGACACACCCGACACACCCTCTCGCTTGCCTCCCACCCAGGGCGTGTTATAATTCTCCCGTAATCCCTGGGAAGAAGGTATTGTGGCGAGAGGCCTCATCCCTCGCTTCAATCCTACTCCCTATACTGGTACAGAGTCGGGGACAGGGCATCGTGGGAGGGGGCATGCCTGGGAGCGATGATCGGTACGAGAGCTGTGTGCGGGAGCAGTTAACGTTTGACTTCTACGACACCCGTGCACCGGTCAGAGAAAGTTCCGCGGAACGCCTGGGTACGTTCCAGGACAACCTGCGGGCGCCGATTCACCGATGGTTCAAATACCCTGCCGGATTCAGTTATAGACTGATTGAGGCACTGATTGACGACCAGGGCCTGGTTCCCGGTAACTGGATACTGGACCCCTTCGTGGGCTGTGGTACGACCGCTGTCGTTGCCAAAGAGCGCGGGATCAACTCCGTAGGGATTGAAGCCCATCCCTTCGTCTGGTGGGTGGCCCGGGTCAAGTGTTTCTGGGAATACG
>JAGHZG010000423.1 GCA_017743275.1 Chloroflexota bacterium
GCCCCTACGATGGATATGTAGGGGCAACCCTTGCGGTTGCCCTGGGGCAGGGGCAAACCCTGCCCCTCCCTTATCGGGACGCAGGGGCCACGTCCTCAATGTAAACGTTGACCGCTTCCACGTCCAGTCCGACCATGTCCTGAATGGCCCGGGTGACTTCGGCCTGCACCTGACGTCCCAGGGCCAGCATATTGTAGCCTGACTCCACCACCAGGTAGATGTCCACCAGTACGGACCCGTTCCGAAGGGTGATCCGTACCCCTTCCTTTCCTCCCAGGAGTCGGGATTTGGGGATCGGCGCGATACGGACCACGCCCGGGACGGCCAGCGCGGTCAGGCGGGCAATGGTCTCCAGGACCTCCGGGTCCACAGTGATGCGGCCAAGAGCGGGAATTTCTTCCACAGTGGGCCTCCACTCGTCAGCAATCGGGGTCATCCGGACATCACCAGCCCGCCGTCTACGGGCAGGACGGCGCCGGTGATGAACGATGCCTCATCGGAAGCCAGGAAGGCCACGGCGTACGCGATGTCCTCCGGGCGCCCCGCCCGTCCCAGGGGGGTGCGGCGGATTGCCTCCTGGCGCAGTTCTTCGGGCAGGTCGGCCGTCAGGTCGGTGGGGATGTAGCCCGGCGCGATGACGTTGACCGTGATACCACGCGGGCCCAGTTCTTTGGCCAGACTCTTGGAGAAGCCGATGACGCCCGCTTTGGCGGCGGCGTAGTTGGTCTGCCCGCCCTGCCCGGCGATGCCGACGATCGAGGAGATGTTGATGATGCGGCCTGAGCGCTGGCGGATCATCGGGCGGGCGGCGGCCTTGCATGTGTGGAACAGACCGGTGAGGTCCACCCGCAGGACGGTCTCCCAATCCTCCTGGCTCATCATCAGGATGAGGCGGTCCCGGGTGACGCCGGCGTTGTTGACCAGGATGTCTATGCGGCCGTAGGTATCCAGGGCGGCCTGGATGAGGGCCTGGGCCTGGGCGGGGTCGGAGACATCGGCCTGGACGGCGGTGGCCTCTCCGCCTTCCGCGCGGATGGCGGCGACGACCTCTTCGGCGGCGTCGGCGTTGCGCTGGTAGTTCACGATGACCCGCGCGCCCCGGCGGGCCAGTTCTACGGCGATGGCCCGCCCGATGCCCCGGGAGGCGCCGGTCACCACAGCGACTTTTCCGTCTAACGGGTGAGTCATCTTTTCTACCTCTACTACAGATTTCGGTATACATCTCCGCGCGGCGCAATTTTTACGACCAAGACTGTCTTGTTTGTCCGGTCCAGGACGTAGACGATGCGCCAGTCGCCGACCCGAATGCGATACAGGTCCGAGTGCCCGGATAGTTTCTTGCTTCCTGTTGGTATAGGATTCTCTTCCAGAGTTTGGAACACGCGGTCTACTCGATGCAGAATGCTACGTGGGAGTCGTTGGATTGCTTTTTCTGCTTGCCGGGTCAGAACAACGTTCCAGAGGCCTTCCTCAGCCATCCAACAACCCTTCTCGGACCAGTTCCGCGCGGATTTCCCGCCAGGGACGGGCGGCCCCCGTTTGCTGGTAAGATTCGTAGGCGCTGATTGCGTCCAGGGTGTCTCGGAGATCTTCCAGTTCGGCCAGCAGGCTGTTCCAGGTCTCCGGCGCCACCATTACAGCGGCGGCGATGTCATCGCGCGTCAGGACCACGGGGCCCTTCTGGAGATGCTCCAGAATGGTCAGCATCCGGGTCTGCAATTCTCGTAGCGGAACCATTTCCGGTACCATTCCTACAGGCATAGGGCATTCCCTCTCGGCCTTTTCCAGGGATACCGCCGCATTCTTACAGCCCCAGGACCTGAGCGACGGTCAGGCCGTGAACGGAGGCGTCAATCCGGCGCAGGAGGCCGGTAAGGACATCCCCCGGGCCGACTTCCACAAACCGGGCGACTCCCCGGCGGATCATCTCCCGCACCGAACCCCGCCAGCGGACGGGAGAGGTCAACTGGCGGACCAGGGCCTCCCGGATGGATTCCGGTTCGGTCAGTTCATCGGCAGTGGCGTTGGCGATAAAAGGGATACGGGGCCGGCGAAGGGGGACTTTTTCCAGCACGTGGCGGAAAGCGGCGGCCGCTTCGGCCATCAGCGGGGAGTGGGCGGCGATGCTCACGGCCAGCCGGACCACCCGTCGGGCCCCGGCGGCCTGCATAGCCTCTATCCCCGCGGCCAGTGCGGTCTCGTCGCCGGAGATGACGACCTGGCCGGGGCAGTTGTCGTTGGCCACCCCCACATACCCGCCCGTCTCCTGGGAGACGCGCTCACAGATGGCGGCCACCTCCTCCGCATCCAGCCCCAGAATGGCGGCCATGCCGCCGGGGCGGCGGGCCCCTGCTTCTTTCATTAACCGTCCCCGCTCTCGCACCAGCAGCAGCGCGTCCTCAAAGGTCAGCGCGTTGGCCGCTACCAGGGCGGTGAATTCCCCCAGGCTGTGCCCGGCGACGCAGGCGGGGCTCTCCCCCCGTTCTTCCAGCACCCGCAGGGCCGCGACGCTGGCCGTCAGAATGGCCGGCTGGGCATTGATGGTGTCGTTCAACACCTCTGCTGGCCCCTCAAAGCAGAGC
>JAGHZG010000424.1 GCA_017743275.1 Chloroflexota bacterium
GGCCCACTACAACGACGTCGGCCCCGTCCTCATAGAGGGGACCATCGCCGCCGCGCCGGACGAACGGGATACCGTCACCCGCGTGCGCCTGCGGGCCGAATCCCTCACCCTCCCCGACGGCCAGCGGGTCCCCGTCCAGGGAACCGCCCTGGTCTACCTCCCCCGCTACCCCACCTTCGCCTACGGCGACCGACTGCAGGTCACCGGCCTCCTGCAGACCCCGCCCGAATTCGCCGACTTCTCCTACCGCGAGTACCTGGCCCGCCAGGGAATCTTCTCCCTCGTCCGGCGGGCCCAGGCCGTCCGGGTCGGGAAGGGGACGGTGAACATCCTCCAGGCCGTCCTCCTCTCCTTCCGGCAGCGCGCCCAGGGAGTGATCGGCCGCATCCTCCACGAGCCGGCCGCATCCCTCCTGACCGGCATCCTCCTGGGGGTGGAGGGCGGCATCCCGAAGGACGTCAATGATGCCTTTGCCGCCACGGGCACCAGCCACATCGTCGCCATCAGCGGGTTCAACATCGCCATCATCAGCGGCCTCTTCTACCAGGTCTTCCGCCGCTGGTTCGGACCCCGACGGGCCGTCTGGCCGTCCATCGCGGGCATTGCCCTCTACACCCTGCTGGTGGGGGCGTCGGCGTCGGTGGTACGGGCCGCCGTCATGGGCATCCTCTACCTGGTGGGACGAAACCTGGGCCGCCCCACCTACGTCCCTGCATCCCTGGCCGCCGCGGCGGTCGGGATGACCCTCTGGAACCCCCTGGTCCTGTGGGACGTCGGATTCCAGTTGAGTTTCGCCGCCACCCTGGGGCTGGTGCTCTACGTGGACCGGTTCCAGCACGGGGCCCTCCGTCTCCTGACCCGTGTGACCTCCGAGGAGCGGGCCCGGCAGGCCATGGGCCTTCTCTCCGATGCCCTGCTGGTCACCCTGGCCGCACAGATTGCCACCCTCCCGCTGACCCTCTACTATTTCCGCCGCCTCTCCCTCGTCTCCCTCCTGACCAACTTCCTGATCCTTCCGGCGCAGCCCGCGGTGATGATCTGGGGCGGACTGGCGACCCTGGGTGGGTTGCTCTGGCTTCCCTTGGGGGAGGTCCTGGGCTGGGTGGCCTGGCTCTTCCTGACGTACACCATAGAGGTCGTCCGGTGGGCGGCCGGCATCCCCTACGCGTGGGTGGACGTGGGCCGGATGACGGCGGCGGGGACGTGGGCCCTCTACGGCGGAATCGGCGCGCTCACCGTCGTTGCAGACCCCCAGACGCGAGCCCGTCTGCGCGCCCTCTGGGGCAGTCTGACGGGGCGCCTGAGCGACCGTCTCCTGCTGGGCACCGCCGCGCTCCTCCTCCTGCTGGCGGGGGTTGCCCGCTTCTCCCTGCCCGACGGCCGGTTGCACGTGGTCTTCCTGGACGTGGAGGGCGGGGACGCCGTCTTCATCCGCACTCCGTCGGGGCGGCAGGTACTGGTGGGCGGAGCGCCCGGGACAACGGGGCTCCTTTCTGCCCTGGGCCGCCGGATGCCCTTCTGGGACCACGACCTGGACCTGGTCGTCCTCACCCGTCCCGCCGACGACGTCCTGCCGGGCCTGATCGCGGTGCTGGAACGGTACCCCGTCCGCCACCTGATTGCCCGCGACGAAGGCTGCGCGGGTGCCATCTGCAACCGCTGGCGGCGGGTGGTTTCGGAGAGGGTACAAGAGGTCTGGCAGGGGGAACGGGGCCTGCAGATGACCCTGGACGACGGGCTTCTGCTCACCGTCCTCCATCCCGGCCCCCTCCCACTGGCGGGCCGGGACAACTCCGTGGTGGTACGGTTGGACTACGGTTCGGTCTGTTTCCTGCTGACGGGGGACGTGGGGAAAGGCGGGCAGGAGGCGCTGGCGGACGCGGGGGCCTGGCTGCGTTGCGACGTCCTGAAGGCGCCGCACCACGGGGGGACTCTGGCCCTGACGGACCGCTTCCTGAAATGGGTGGACCCCGAAGTGGTGGTTGTCCCGGCAGGCGATTTCCTGACTCCGGGACGCCCGACCAGGGACCGACGTCTGGGGGACGCTCTGGTCTACCAGATCGCGGACCGGGGGACGGTGGAGATCGTCAGCGACGGAAGCCGGTATTCAGTCGTTAGCCGTTAGCCGTTAGCCGTTAGTGGTCAGTGGTCTATCGTCCGTCGTCCGTGGCCTGTCGTCTGTCGTCCGTCGTCTGTGGTCAGTGGTCTATCGTCCGTCGTCCGTGGCCTGTCGTCTGTCGTCCGTCGTCTGTGGTCAGTGGTCTATCGTCCGTCGTCCGTGATCTGTCGTCTGTCGTCCGTCGTCTGTGGTCAGTGGTCTGTGGTCCGTCGTCCACTCACGGCTCCACCGTGATGTAATCCCGAATCGCCGCGAAGATCGCCTCCCCGATGCCCGAGACCTGCATCAGGTCCTCCGGGGTCTTGAAGGGCCCGTACATCTCCCGGTAGGCGACGATGCGCCGGGCCAGCGCCGGTCCCACGCGCGGGAGTTGCTGGAGTTCCTCCACCGTGGCCGTGTTGATGTTGATGCGCGGGGCAGCGGACTCGGTGCGGGTGGGGACGCCCCCAGAGAGGGTGGGGA
>JAGHZG010000425.1 GCA_017743275.1 Chloroflexota bacterium
CATCCGGGATGCCGGGGTGCGGCGGGTGGTGCTGGCCTCCTCCGGCGCCGTCTACGGGGAACAGCCCGCTCAGCCGGTGCGGGAGGATGCCCCGCCCAACCCCCAGTCCCCCTACGCCGTGAGCAAACTGGCCGCCGAGTACTACGTCCGGACCATCGGCGCGCTCTGGGGGATTGAGACGGTGGTCCTGCGCATCTTCAACGCTTACGGCCCGGGGCAGAACCTGCCGCCGTCCCACCCCCCGGTCGTCCCCCGTTTCCTGCAGCAGGCGGTACGGGGTGGCACGCTGGTCGTCTTCGGCGGCGGCAACCAGACCCGCGACTTCGTCTATGTGGATGATGTGGTGGATGCAATGGTCGCCGCAGCGACGGCGCCCGATGCGGACCGCCGCATCATCAACATCGGCTCCGGGCAGGAGACCTCCGTCAATGACCTGGCGCGGCTGGTGCTGGAGATTGTCGGGCGGGACGTGGAGGTCATCCACAGCCCGGCCCAGGGTGGCGGCGTCTCCCGCCTCTGCGCCGACATCACTCTGGCCCGCCGTCTGCTCAACTACCGGCCGCGCGTGAGCCTGGAGGAAGGGCTGCGCCGGACGCTGAAACTGGACCCGCGATTCGCGGTGTGAGGATGTTTGAACCGCTCTGAGGGAGGCTGGAATAATGAGGAACGATCGCATAGAGATCAATCCACAGATTATGTTCGGCAAGCCGGTCATCAAAGGGACCCGCATCACAGTGGAACTGATTCTCCGGAAACTGGCCGGGGGGATGAGCATAGACGAAATTCTGGATGATCATCCTCACCTGACACCTGAGGACATCTATGCTGCAATAGATTTCGCGGCCGATTACATGGCCCAGGAAGAAATTTTCTCTGTCAGTGAATCCTATGAAATTCCTCGCTGACGAATGCTGTGATGCGGCCCTGGTTCGGGCGCTTCGCGCGGATGGCCACAATGTTCTCTACGTGATGGAATCTATGCGAGGTGCCACTGATGAAGAAATCCTCTCCCGCGCCTTCGCAGAGGACCGCATTGTCCTGATAGAAGATAAAGATTTCGGCGAGTTGGTCTGCCGCTTCCGAAGGCCGGTTAGAGGCATTGTTCTGCTGCGGTTTCACATTCGGGACCGTGCCTGGAAAATCCCTCGTATGCGATGGTTGATCAGGTAATATGGAGAGCGGATACCGGGTGCTTTCGTTGTCCTGGAATTGAACAGGGTTCGCTTCCGCCCACTGCCAGAGTGAACCGCGATTGCGAATGACCTCTCGTCTTCCCCGCGACTTCTTCGCCCGCGATACCCTCCAGGTCGCCCGGGACCTCCTGGGGCAGGTCCTGGTGCGCCTGCTGGAGGGCCAGCGGCTGAGCGGGCGCATCGTGGAGGTGGAGGCCTACATCGGCGAGGACGACCTGGCCTCCCACGCCCGCTTCGGCCGAACCGCGCGCAACGAAGCCATGTACGGCCCGCCCGGGCACGCCTACGTCTACCAGATTTACGGCCTCCACCATTGCCTGAACATCGTCACCGGACCGGAGGGGTTCCCGGCGGCGGTCCTCATCCGGGCCCTGGAGCCGCTGGAGGGACTGGAATGGATGCAGGCCCGGCGGGGCATCACGGACCCCGCGCGCCTGACCTCCGGGCCGGCCCGCCTCTGCCAGGCCATGGCCATTGACCGGCGCCTGGATCAGGCCGACATGTGCGCGCCCGATGCCGTCCTCTTTGTGGAGGCCGGAGCCCCCGTCCCCGATGATGAAGTCGCCACCGGCCCGCGCGTCGGCGTCCAGGGCGACCTGCGGGCCCGCACGGTCCCCTGGCGTTTCTACGTCCGGAACTACCCCTGCGTCTCCCAGCGACGGACGACCGACCATAGACCGACGACGGACGACGGACGACGGACGAAGAGGGATAATGTCCGGTAATAGCCCAGCCTCCCCGCGCCTCTCGCGCTGCTCTTCCTGCTTTCCTGCCCCCTGCTCTCCTGCTTCCTGCCTTCCTGCTTCTTGCCTTCTTGCTTCCTGCACCCTTATCTTCGCCCTGGCCCTGCGCGCTTGGGAACTGGAGCGGTGGAGCCTGTGGTACGACGAGGCGTACTGCTGGTGGGTTGCCTCGCAGATGCCCCTGCGGGAGATGCTGACCCTCAGCGCGCGGGAGGTCATCCCGCCTCTCTACTACCTCCTGCTCCGGGCCTGGATTCCTCTTGCGGGCGCGACGGAGTTCGCCCTCCGCTGGCCGTCGGTGCTGCTGGGGGTGTTGACCGTCGCCTGCGCGGGACGGCTGGCCGGACGTCTCACCGGGCGGCGGGCGGGAGCGATGGCGGCGATGGCCCTCTTCGCTGTGGGCACCCCGTTCCTCTGGGCCTCCCGCGAGGTCCGGATGTACGGCCCCGCGCTGGCCTGGACCCTGCTGGCGGACGTGGCGCTGGTGGAGGTCTTTGCAGCACAAGCGGCGCGCCGGCGCCGGTTCTGGGCCTGGCTCTGGGCCGCCTCGGCCCTGGCCGCCCTCTACACCCTGGCCCTGGCGGGTTTCTGGCTGATCGGGCAGGGGCTGATCGCGCTGATGCTGGCGGCCGGGCCCTCACC
>JAGHZG010000426.1 GCA_017743275.1 Chloroflexota bacterium
CCGAGAGGAAGCATTATATCTGCATTTTTGTCAAGTTAGCGGAAAGTAGAGTAAATTGGGAATTGGTAAATTGGTCATTGGTCATTGGTCATTGGTCATTGGTCATTTGCCCTTTGGTCATTCGTCTATCACGCTCCCGCACCAGGTAGATGGTGGGAAGCCCCACCAGCGTCACCGCGCCTTTCAGGAGCACGTTGGCCCAGAAAATGGACCAGACCGTGGAAATGGGCAGCCGTCCCCCAAAAGCGCCCCAGCAGAAGATGAGGCTGTCCAGCGGGATGCTGACGGCATTGCTGGTGAGGACCCGCATCCACTGGAACCGCCAGGTGACGCGGGTCACCCAGAGATGGTAGATTTCCGTGTCGGTCAGTTCGCTGAAGACCTCGGCGACGATGGACGCGACGACAATCCGCCAGACCGGGGTGAGGACCGCCGCAAACTCCCGCTGGAACGGCCAGGTGGGGTCGGGAGGAAGCCAGGCCGCGAAGGCGAAGAGGCCCGCCATGACGATATTGATCACCCCCGCCGCAACGATGACCGTCCGCGCGGCGGCCCGCCCCAGCACCTTGTGCACCAGGTCCCGCAGGGTGAAGGTGAACGGATAGATGAAGGTCCCGGCATCCACGCTGAAGCCCGCCACCCACGCAATCTTCAGGCTGAGGATGTCGGAGAGCATCTGGGCGGCGATGTAGGCGGAGATGGTCAGGATTCCGGAAAGAGGCACCAAACCGTCCTACCGAACGTGCCAGGCACTTCTGGAAGTGCCTGGCACGTTATCTTTGCGATAAAATCTACCTCCACAGCCGGCAGAACGCGCAGAGGTCCGGCACGGTGGTCGGCTGACCGCACTGGGGGCAGGGGTGCATCGGCGGCGGTTCCGTCGCCTCCCCGCAGAAGAAGCCCTCCTCCCGGGCCCGCAGGAAGCCCTGATAGAACTGCAACTTCGCCCCCGGCGATTCCATTTCTATCCGCGCCAGCAGGTCCTTGTAAAAGTTGGTCAGGTTCCCCACCGCGTAGGGGCACTCTTCGTAAATGTAATCAATGCCCCGGACCAGGGCGTAGGCGGCGACCTCCCGCTCGTGGGACCGGCAGAACGGTTTGACCTTGCGGGTCATCCCCTCTCGCTCCACCAGCACCGGCGCCTGCCGGGCCAGGTACCCCGTCTGCCAGTGGAGCAGGTTGCTCAGGAGGACCGCCACCTCGTCATCCAGGTTATGACCGGTCGCCAGGACGGTGTAACCGTACTCCTGGGCGATGCGGTTCATCTCGTGCCGTTTGATGAGGCCGCAGACAGAGCAGGGCTTGCCCCGACCGCGCAGTTTCCGGCTGGCGACCTCCGGGATGGTCTCGCCGTAGAGGGCCGCCACGTCCACCACGTGCAGTTGGACCCCCGGACGGTCGGCCATAAACGCCTGCACTTTCTCGTAAGAGAGACGGGAGTAGCCGAAGCCGCCGTCAATCCCCAGGTTGATGTAGAGGCCGTCGGCGCGGTAGCCCAGTTGCAGGAGCACATCCCAGAGGCTGAGGCTATCCTTGCCGCCGGAGACGGCGACCAGAATCCGCTCGTCCCGGCTGAACATCCGGTACTTCCCGATGGCCCGTTCGGTGTAGGAGACGAACCACTCCGGGAAGTGCTCCTCACAGAGGGCCAGTTTGTGATGCCGCATATTGATGACGGCAGGTCGGCTACACTTTCGGCACTTCATAGAACGCTCACGCGGATTGAACCTCACACAAAGACACAAAAGCACAAAGATGATTTTTATCTTTTCTTTCTTTTTATCTTTGTGTCTCCGTGTCTTTGTGTGAGAATTCTTTATGTCTCCGTGTCTTTGTGTGAGGCCTGAGGCTTACCTCCGGGCGCGCCGGGCCCGGTAGGCGCTGAGGGCGCCATCCAGTTGCTGGGAAAGCCCCATCCAGTCCTCCACCAGCAACACCAGCCCGGTCCCGTTGGGCAGAAAGAGGTGGCGGTCAAACCAGAGGCGGAGCCACCAGGGGGGCACGGGAAACCCCTTGAGGTCCACCAGCACGGCAGTCATATTCCAGTAGACCAGAGGCCAGCGGCGGGCCGCCCGGTCCTTCTGCGGGTCAAAGACCTTCGCCAGCGGCGCCAGTCGGGTCCGCTCCACCCGCCGGTAGGAGATGAGCAGGGGCATCAGCGGCCCCTGGAGACGCAGGCCGTTCGCTTCACAGCGGACGTGCGCGACGCGGGGGGCGAAATAGCCGTAGACGCAGAGCACCCCTCCCCCCAGTGCCGCCAGCAGGGCCAGCGGTCGCAGCGGCGTGGGGCCCAGGACGCGCGGGAGGAGCAGCCAGAACGCCCCCACGACCAGCGCCGTCAGCAACCCCAGAGCGCCCCAACGCCGCAGCGGGGTGTAGACCAGAAGGGGGAACCGGGCCGCCCGTTTTTTCATAATCTGACCTACCGGACAGAGTTCTGCAGCACGTCCAGATGTTCGTCTTCAACCCGGCCCATGTTCTTTCTCTCTCTGCAGGTGACAACTGCACCCTGGATACGGGTAACATCGCGCATGCTATTCGCCTGCCATACAGGCCTGGCGGCCTGCGCTACGG
>JAGHZG010000427.1 GCA_017743275.1 Chloroflexota bacterium
AAGAACGGATTGCCTCCAACATTATACCCCAATTTTACCAAAAGGTGAACAATCACGGACAACTGCTCGCAGTTGTCCTACCACCGCGGCACCGTCACTGCCCCGCGATAACGGCCTGGCCCAGGGAGATGCCGGCGTCGTTGGGCGGGACCAGGCGGTGGATGTAGACAGTGAACCCGGTCTCCCGCAGAAGCGCCACCGTCCTCTCTAACAGGACCACGTTCTGGAAAACACCGCCGGAGAGGGCCACTTCGTTCAGTCCACTCTCCTCCCGCAGCCGAAGGCAGACGTCCCGCACCATAGCCGCCACGCCGTTGTGGAACCGGGCCGCGATCACGCCGATGGGCACCCCGTCCCGCACATCCGCAACGACGGCCCGAATGACCGGCGCGGGGTCTATCTCCTCCCCCACTCCGAAGGCGTACGCCTCCTCCACCCGTCCGTCCACCCCCATCTCCAGTTCTATCGCCGCCTGGGCCTCGTAGTTAACCTCCTGGCGCACGCCCGCCAGTGCGGCGACGGCGTCAAACAGCCGCCCCATGCTGGAGGTGGGAACGGTGTTCAGCCCCCGGGCCAGTTGCCGCTCCAGAACGGCCCGTTCGGCAGGCGGCGCGGCAGCGACCGGCGGCAGCGCCTCATCCCAGGGGACCCCCGCCGCCCAGAGATGGGCCAGGGCCACCCGGTAGGGCCGGCGGATGGCCGCGTCGCCGCCGGGGAGGGGAATGTAGCGGAGATGCGCCGCCCGCCGGAAGGACGCATAGTCCGCGATCAGAAACTCCCCGCCCCAGATGGCCCCGTCTGCCCCGTAGCCGGTCCCGTCAAAAGCCACGCCGATGACCGGACGGTCGCCCGTCAGCCCGTTCTCGGCCATGCAGGCCGCGATGTGGGCATGGTGGTGCTGGACGGCGACCAGCGGCAGGCGGTCCGCCAGGCCGCGCGCGTAGTGGGTGGAGAGGTAGGCCGGGTGCATGTCGTGGGCAACCACTTCCGGCTCTATGCGGAAGGTCCGCTTCAACTGCTCCACCATGTCCTCAAAGAAGCGCAGCGTCTCGTAGTTCTCCATATCGCCGATGTGCTGGCTGAGGAAACCGTACCGTTCCCGGGTCAGGCAGAAGGTGTTCTTCAGTTCGGCTCCCACGGCCAGCACCTGGCGGACCGGAAAGGGCAGGTGGATGGGGTACGGGGCGTAGCCGCGGGAGCGCCGAATGGGGTACTCAGCCCCGCGCACGGCGCGGATGACGCTGTCGTCGCAGCGGGCGTGAATCTCCCGGTCGTGGATCAGGAAGGCGTCGGCCAGGGCGGAGAGGCGCCGAAGCGCCTCGGCGTTGTCGGTGACGATGGGCTCCTCGGAGTAGTTGCCGGAGGTCATCACCAGCGCGATGGGAAACCCTTCCGCCGGTTCCAGGAGCAGGTAGTGGAGGGGGGTGTAGGGGAGCATGACGCCCAGGTAGCGGTTGCCCGGCGCCACCAGCGGGGAGATGAGACCGTCCCCCCGGCGGCGCAGCAGGACGATGGGCCGCTGGCGGGAGGTCAGCAGCGCCCTCTCGGCGTCGTCCACTTCGCAGTACCGCTCCACCGTCTCCAGGTCAAAGGACATGATGGCGAAGGGTTTATCCACCCGCCCCTTGCGCTCCCGCAGACGGGCCACGGGGGCATCAGCGGTGGCGTCGCAGGCCAGGTGGAATCCGCCCAGTCCCTTAACGGCGACAATCTGGCCCGCCACAATCGCCGCGCGCGCCGCCTGGAGGGCCTCTTCGCCGTAGAGGGGCGGGGCATCGGGCGCGGCCCGGAACTCCAGGCGCGGCCCGCAGACCGGGCAGGCGTTGGGCTGGGCGTGGAACCGGCGGTCCGTGGGGTCGTCGTATTCGGCCTGGCAGTCCGGGCACATAATGAAGGGCGCCATGGTCGTGTTGGGCCGGTCGTAGGGGATGTCCCGGATGATGGTGAAGCGGGGCCCGCAGTTGGTGCAGTTGATGAACGGGTAGCGGTAGCGCCGGTCCTGGGGGTCAAAGAGTTCCCGCAGGCAGTCGTCGCAGATGGCCACGTCCGGAGAGATGGGTATAAACTCGCCCGGTCGGGCCTCGGAGTGGAGGATGCGGAAGACAGGGCGCAGGTCGCAGGTCGCAGGGTCGCAGGGAGCAGGGTCGCAGGGAGCAGGGTCGCAGGGAGCAGGGTCGCAGGGAGCAGGGCCGGGGGTTACGGTAATGTTTTCAATGCGGGCCAGGGGTGGGGCGTCTGTCCGCAGGCGGGCGATGAATTCGTCCAGGACAGCCTCCGGGCCCACGGCCTCTATCTCCACGCCGGAGGAACTGTTCAGGACCCAGCCGGAGAGGCCCAGGCGGGTGGCCAGGTTGTAGACGAAGGGGCGAAATCCCACCCCCTGGACCACGCCAGTGATATGGATGCGCCGGGAGACGATGGGGCCGTTATCTGCGCCGTCCATTTCGGACCACCTGGGTCAGGGCCAGGAGGGCCGCCAGCGCGGCGGCCACCAGGCCGGGGTTTGTTTTCAGGAACGAGGCCGCGTCCCCCAGCGGGGCGAGGGCCGCCGCGCTGGCGGCCCTCCTGGCC
>JAGHZG010000428.1 GCA_017743275.1 Chloroflexota bacterium
ACCGGGAGCGGGCCGTCCTCTGGCAACTTTTCCTTTGGCGGGACCGCCTGGCCCGGGAGCGGGACCGTCCCCCGTTCCGGATTATGGGCGACGAAGTCCTGGTCCGGCTGGCCCGGGCCCGTCCCCGAACCCTGAACGAACTGGCCGCCCGGGGACGGTTTCCTGCGTACTGGCTCCGCCGCCACGGGCCGGAGATTCTGGAAGCGGTGGCCCGGGGGGAAAGCGGGCCGGTGCCGACCCCACCCTGCCCCTCCTATTCGGCCGTCGTGCGGGCACGATACCAGGCGCTGCGGGACTGGCGCCGTCGGGTGGCCGGGGCGCGCGGGGTGGACCCTGATGTCATCCTGCCCAACGCCGTCCTGCAGACCCTGGCCGAACGCAACCCCCAGACCCAGCGCGACCTGGAAGAGGTGGACGGGTTGGGACCGTGGGCCCGGGAAACCTGGGGGCCCGAAATCCTGCAGGTCCTGCGAGAGTGTTCTGAGGGTACCCTGTGACTCTTCCTGAGGAGGTGACACCATGCTTATAGCGAATCTGTGGAGAGAACTGCCGCCGGGGCCGGACGCCCCCCGGGTCATCTACGTGGTGGTGGAAATCCCCAAGCGCTCCCGGAACAAGTACGAATACGACGAACAGGGCGGCTTCATTAAATTGGACCGGGTGCTCTACTCGTCCCTCCATTACCCCGGCGACTACGGCTTCATCCCTCGCACCCTCCACGAGGACGGCGACCCGCTGGACGTGCTGGTGATGACCAACGAGCCGACCTTCTCCGGCTGCGTCATTGAAGCCCGACCGCTGGGCGTCTTTCACCTGCTGGACCGGGGCCGGATAGACGACAAAATCCTGGCCGTCCCCCACACAGACCCGCTGTTCAACGATTACCGCTCTCTGGAGGATGTGCCCGCCCATTTTCTGGAGGAGGTGAGCCACTTCTTCAGCGTCTACAAAGACCTGGAACAGGCGGAGGTGAAAGCCCTGGGGTGGGAAGGACTGGACCGGGCGTACCAGGAGATAGAACGGGCCATCCAGATGTACGTGGAGATGCTGAGGTCCAGGCGATAGACCACAGACGACAGGCCACAGACGACGGGGGTAGCGCAGGCTGTCAGCCTGTACAGACCACAGACGACGGGGGTAGCGCAGGCTGTCAGCCTGCACAGATCGCAGGCAATGGTGGTCCGTGGTCCGTGGTCGGTGGTCCGTGGTCAGTGGTCGGTGGTCCGTGGTCAGTGGTCCGTGGTCAGTGGTCTGCATAACGTCATCCCAATTGGGGGACAGATAACACTAACCGCCCGGGTTTCCTCCCGGTATACTGAAAAACCGAAGGAGAAGAAACCGTGGGACGGGTACGTGTGCTGATCATAGACGACCACGACGCCGTTCGCCAGGCGCTGGAGGCCCGCCTGCGCTCCGCCGAAGGAGTGGAGATTATTGGCTGCACCGGCTGCTGGCAGGAAGGAGTTCTCTTGGCCGTGGAGAAAGTCCCCGACGTCGTCATCCTGGAGACCAAGCGCTCCGACGGGCAGGGGTTAGCCGCTCTGCGCCGCCTGAAGGCGGAATGTCCGGGCGTCCAGGCCATCGTCCTCACCTCCTACCCCGACCCGGACGAGCGGCGACAGGCGCTCCAGGCCGGGGCGTCCCGCTACATCCTGAAAGAGATTGATTCCTCTCAACTGGTTCAGGAAATCCGGTCCCTCCTGCGCCCCCGGGCCGCGATATAGACCCCGCCGCAGCCCTCTTTCTGGCATCGCCTCCAAAAACAAAACCGCCCGAACCCATCGGTTCGGGCGGCGATGCCGGAGGTGGGAGTTGAACCCACATGACCGTTCGGTCACTGCGCCCTGAACGCAGCGCGTCTGCCAGTTCCGCCACTCCGGCTACTGTGCCCATATTCTACCGCAAATGCGGATTTTGTCAAGCATCAGTTTAGCAGCGACAGCGAACCATCGGGCCGATTCGGCAAAGCCCTACGGGCCGTTTTTGAGTTCCGAAGCCATCGGCTCGACACCATAACAGGAGTTCCGCAGTTATGCTCCCTGACGTGCCAGGCACTTTCAGAAGTGCCGGGCACGTTCTCCCCTCAGCTCCATATTTCAGTAATGGGCAGGAGATCGCGAACCCGCCTCGTTGCGGCCCTGCTGGCCGCGATGCTCATCCTGGCATCCTGCCGGACGCTCCCGGAGGTCCCTATGAGCCCTAATCTTACCGAAACGACACCATTCGTCAACCCAACCATCTCCGCACCAGCCATCGCCGTCATCCCCCGACCGGTTTCGGTCGCCCTCACCGGGGAAACGTTCACCCTGACGGCCGAGACGCAGATTCTCGTAGAGCCCGACCGCCCGGAACCCCTCGCCATCGGGCAGTACCTGGCGGAGCGCCTCCGGCCCGCCACCGGTTACCCCCTGCCCGTGCAGATGGCGACCGGCGCGCCGCCCCCGAATTCCATCTACCTGACCACCTCCGGCAGCGACCCCGCGCTGGGGGAAGAGGGATACGAGTTGACCATCACGCCGCAGGCCGTCACCCTCTCCGCTCCCCAGCCCGCCGGACTGTTCTGGGG
>JAGHZG010000429.1 GCA_017743275.1 Chloroflexota bacterium
ATGTAGAACTCTGCGCTCTCGGCGTCTCTGCGGTGAGTTTTTGCAGTGAAGTCAAACTTTTTTCTTTGTGTCTTCGTGCCTTCGTGGTTTTTTAGGTTTTACTCTACCACCGGGCGGGGCAGGAGGCCGGCGCCCTCCACGATGGGCCGCACCGCCTCTTCCCACTCAATGGCCATGATGTGAACGCCCGCCACACCGGGGATTTCGCGGAGTTCCTGAATCTGCTCAATAGCGATGCGGATGCCTTCCCGCTCCCAGGCCTCCTTGCGGGCCTTCTTGTCCTCTTTGGGAATTCCGGCGACCGCCGCCTCCATCCGCTCCACGTACTCCTCCCGCACCCGCATCCCCGGCACCTTGTCCCGCATGTACCGGGCCGCCCCGGCGGACTTCAGCGGGCCGATGCCGGCCAGGATGTAGACCTTCTCGTGCAGGCCCATATCCACCACCCGTTTCATGAACTCCCGGAAGCGGGGGATGTCCAGGATAATCTGGGTCTGGATGAAGTCCACTCCGGCGGCAATCTTCTTCATCAGACGGTACGGGCGGAAGTCAAAGGGATCCCCGAAAGGGTTCTCCGCCGCGCCGATGAAGAAGGCGGGGCGTACTCCCTTGATCTCGTCCCCACACTGGAAGCGGCCCTCGTCC
Source organism: Chloroflexota bacterium (assembly GCA_017743275.1). Lineage (GTDB taxonomy): Bacteria > Chloroflexota > Anaerolineae > B4-G1 > DUEL01 > SpSt-77. The sequence goes on from JAGHZG010000429.1 coordinate 646, forward strand.
CGCATGTCCCGGACCATGCGGATGAACTGGATAGAGTCTAGGTCGTGGACGTTTTTCGCGGTGGGATGGTTGCCGAAACCCTGATGGTCGCCCGTGAGACAGAGGAGGTTACGCGCACCCAGAGCGTAGGCACCCAGCAGGTCCGATTGCATCGCCAGCCGGTTGCGGTCCCGGCAGGTCATCTGGACAATGGGCTCCACCCCCTCCTGGAGAGCCAGAACCGCCGAGGCGATGCTGGACATGCGGACGATGGCCGTCTGGTTATCGGTGATGTTGGCAGCGTCCACCACGCCCCGAAGCAGGCAGGCCTTGCGCCGGATGACCTCGGGGTCAGCGCTCTGGGGCGGGCCAATCTCCGCCGTCACCACGAAGTGCCCCGCGCGCAGGAGTTTCTCCAGGTTGCTACCGGACTTGTAGCCGTTGGTCTGTTCGCTCATGTCTCACCTCACTCTTCTTCAGGCAGTCTCAGGTCCTCCCGCACAATCTTGCGGGGGCCGCCGTCGCGGCTGCGGGACCAGTTCTTGGGCGGCTGGACCTCCAGGAGTCGCTCCATTTGCCCGAATTTCATCGCGCGCTCCCAGATGAGATGCCAGGCACAGGGGAGGTCGGAACGCACCTCGCAGACGCCGTTCTGGGAACCGCCGCAGGGGCCGTTCAGCAATTGCTTGGAGCAGCGGGCGATAGGGCAGATGCCGAAGGTGATCCCCAGGATGCAGTCGCCGCAGGCCTGGCAGCGCTCCTCCCAGACGCCGTGCTCCTCTGGCAACCCCAGGAAGGTGGTGTTCAGGCCCGGCAGGGTGATGGCATCGGGGAAGCGCTCGTTCATCGCCTGGACGCCGATGCCGCAGGCCAGGCTGAGGACGACGTCGTAGTCTTTCAGCCGGTCCGCCAGCGGGTCAATGTACTCCCACTCGCACTGCCGCTGGACCGTGACCTCGCCCACTTCCATCGGGCGACCCTCCAGTTTGCTCTTCATGCGGAGGGCCGAGGCCAGAATGGCCGCCTCCTTCTCGCCCCCGGCGAAGCAGACGGTCACGCACGTCCCGCACCCGGCCACCAGCACCCGGCGGGCATCCCCCAGCAAGTTCATGATTTCCTCTAATGGCTTCTGTTCACCAACAATCATGGATTCCTCCGTTCACGTTTTACTTTTCACGTTTCACGTACTCCGCCTCAGCGGATTCGGTCCCAATTTCCGGACCGTCTCCGTCATCTCGCGGACGTACTCCGCGAACTGAACGGCCATGGCTGAGGAGAGGTTGAACATCCGCACCCGCTCCCCGCCCAGGCCGATTTTATCCAGCCATTCAGCGGCGTATTTCACTCTTCGTTTGGCGTTGACATTACCTTCCAGGTAATGACACTCGCCTTCCAGTCAACCCGCCACCATCACGCCGTCGGCGCCGTGCTCAAAGGCGCGCAGAATCTCCGAGACCTCTACCCGTCCGGAGCAGGGCACCTCCACGATGCGGACGCCCGCGGGGTAGTTGAGGCGCATCACCCCGGCCAGGTCGGCCGCCGCGTAGGCGCAGTAGTGGCAGCAAAAGGCCAGGATTCGGGGTTCAAAGGCCTCTTCCATAATCGCCTCCCGTTCATAAGACCATATCGGAAGGACGCGGACAAACGCAGATGGAGACAGATTTGTAACTATTCAGGCCGATTGAAATCGCCCTCCCTGGGCACTTCGTGCCGGGTGTCGGCCTCCGCCGACACCCTTCGAGAAGGGTGATCGGCAAAGGCCGACCACTGGCCGCAAGCCCAAAAAGGTGACGCCTCGGGCGAGCCTTCGGCGTGGCCCTTCCAGTCACCGCCTGAATAACGCAGATTTTACCTTTCATCTTGCGACCTGCGACCTGCTCCGTGCTCCCTGTCTAATCCGCCCCAGGCCGCTCCCGCCCCTCCCGGATATAC
>JAGHZG010000430.1 GCA_017743275.1 Chloroflexota bacterium
GAGACAGCGCGCAAATAGTTCTGAAGGGCCAGGCACTTCCAGAAGTGCCTGGCCCGTCCAAAGTGGTTGACAGGCAGGCCTCCAGGAGTACCATCCCAACGGCGTAATTCCCGAGAGGTGTTATCCCTCTGCTGCCCGAAGATGCCGCAACGGGGCCGGCAGAAGCGACCCCAGCATCTCCCGCTCCTGGGGGGTGAAGGCCCCCAGCCCCACCACCAGCAGCGGGTAGGCCACCAGCGTCGCCGCCAGCGCCAGAAGGGGGCTCCAGAACGCCGCGGCCGCCGCGACGGCCACCGTCCCCAGGCCCGCCAGCGCCAGCCGCCCCAGCGTCTGCCGCCAGCCCACTGCCCCCACCTGCCGCGTGAGGTCAGCGGCGAAGAGCACCGCCAGCAACGCCTCCCCGGCGATGAGGATTCCCGCCGAGGCGACGTAACTGTAGCGCCCCGTCAGCAGCAGGTTCGCCGCCACGGTGAAGGCCACCCGCGCGCCGGAGGCCAGGAAGACATACCGCTGCCGGTTCAGCGCGATGAGCACGTAGTTGGTCAGACTGTTGAACCACCCGAAGAGGATGGACCAGACCATCAGCCGCAGCGCCACCGCGCCGTGGGGCAGGAACGCCGACCCGCTGAGCACCCCCACCAGCGGCGTCGCCAGCAGGGCGACCAGAATGGCCGTCGGCACCGCCACCGCCGTCAGCAACTTGACGGAGAGCCGGTACGCCGTCCGCAGCGCCTCCCGGTCCTCCACCGCCAGCCGCGCCATCACCGGAAAGATGGCGATGGTGAAGAAGGACGGGATGATGTTCAGCGCGTCCAGCCACTTGCGGGCCGCGTCGTACCATCCCACGACGGCGTCCCCCTGCAGCCGCTGCAGGAGCAGAACGTTGACGCCGGGGAAGAGGGCCTGCAGGAGCAGGGAGAGCATCAGCGGCCAGGACTGGGCGACCATCCCCCGCCAGAGGGGGACCTGCAGCGCAGGCCGAACGCCCGCGCGGCCCAGCAACCGGTAGGCCATGACCGCCAGGATGCCCAGCGTGCAGAAGTTGGTCACGATGGAGGCCCCCGCCAGGCCGACGATGCCCAGCCCCCCCACCAGCACCAGCACCCCCAGCGTCACCTTGATGATGGTGGTGACGGTCTGGATGGCGGCGGGGTACTCGTGCTTCTCGTGGCCCCGGAAGACCGCGGCCAGCCCGTAGGCCAGACTCCCCGGCAGAAGGCCCAGGTAGAGGAGCACCGTCGCCCAGACCGTCTCCCGCGCCAGAGGCGCCTCCAGCGACTGCCAGGCCGCCAGGAAGCCACCCAGCAGCGGGAACGTCGCCAGGAAGAGCAGGAGCCGCAGCGCACTGGTGGTCAGGAAGAGTTCCCACGTCCGCTCCCGCTGCCGGGCCACCTCCCGCATCAGGTACATATCCAGCCCGAAGTTGGCAATGATGTCAAACCAGAGGTAGATGTTGACCGCGGTGGCGTAGCGCCCGTTCCCCACCGGCCCCAGGATGCGGGCCATCAGCGCGGCGAAGGCCATCTCTATGGCCCGGTTGAAGAGATTCAGGACGATGGGAGCCACGGAGTTCTTCGCCACCCGTCGGACGGTGTCCGCCTCGTCCGTCTCCCGGTAGAAGAAGCGCCAGAGGTAGAGGCCCACCAGGAACAGGACGACCATTCCGGCGACGAAGGTGACGAACGCGCCGATTTTGACGCTGTTGGGGCTGTACTTGAAGCGCACCGTCCAGGCCCCCGGTTCCAGGTAGACGGCCCGGAAGTTGCCGTTGGCCCGACAGACGGAGACCTCCCGCTCCGCGTCCTCACCGGCCCCCTGGGGACGGACAAAGGCCCGCCAGCCGGGAAAGTGACTGTCGCCCAGAACCAGCCACGACGGCTCCGGGACCGACACGTCCACCCAGACCTCGTTCAGCCCGTACCGGGTGACCGTCTGGGGGACGGGGTTGGACGCCACTCCGCTGGCGCTTCGTGGCTGACTACAAGCGGGGTCCAGAATGACGTAGTGGTGGACGTCGTAGGTGCGGAGGGCCTCCGCCACGTCCTCCGCGAAGACGGCGGCAGAGGTGGGAAGGGTGAACGCGCGGGGCAGGACCCCCAGGTTCTCATAGACCCGCACCGCCCGGTCCTGGTAGACGAGCCGATACTTGGCCGGATTGGGAATCTCCACCTCGGTGATGATGTACTTGACGTTGAGCATGTCCAGCAAGGGGCTATCCAGACTGGACCAGGTCCGCAGAGAGGCGATACGGTTGTAGGGGAGTTCGTCCTGCGGCTCAATGAGCGCCATGTAGTCGGCGTACTGGGCGGGGAAGATGGAATCGTACCCGGCGACGGTCTGGAGGTCGTAGAGCATGCCGGAGTTGGCGTTCATCGTCTTGGTCGTGCCGGGCGGGGTGAAGGTGGCGTACCGCCAGAGAGAGGTGTCCTGGCGGAGAAACTCCACCACCGGCGGGGTGTACGCCAGGAGTTGGGGGTCCACGGCGGGGTTGAACCCCGCGCCGAAGGCGAGGAAGTCCACCACCAGGACCAGGACGGCCAGGGCCTCACCCCACCC
>JAGHZG010000431.1 GCA_017743275.1 Chloroflexota bacterium
GCAATGGGTTCCCCCGCCCCCGGACGGCGGCTCCCCTCTGGCCTCCGTCGTCGCGCTGGACGGCGAAATCCTCACCACCACGACGGCCTCCGTCTACACCCTCACGGCTATCGCGGAAGGCCCGCACACGTGGGGGGTACAGGTGGTAGACCGGGCCGGGAACCGCTCCGCCTGGGTAACCGACACCTTCGTCGTGGCCCGCCAGCGCGTCTATCTGCCCCTGGTCCTGCGGGACTTTGCCCCTCCTCCGCCGCCTGGCCTGGTCAACGGCGGGTTTGAAACCGACGAGGGCTGGACGCTGCACCGGCTGGCCATCTACGACTCGTCCCTGGCCCGTTCCGGCGCGCGGAGCATGCGGCTGGGCATCCCGCCGGGGGAGCCCGGCCAGTACGCTTACTCCTCCGTCTCCCAGGCCTTCGTCGTCCCGCCGGGCCCGGCGGTCACCCTTCGCCTTTGGGTCTATCTCCGGAGCGAGGGGAATCGGGACGACCTGTACTACGTCAGTCTGTACGACGGGAGCGGGCAGTACCGGCTGCTGGACCTGTGGCGACCGGGGGACCTGCCGGAGGAGGTGTGGGTGGAACGGCGGGTAGACCTGAGCCCCTACGCTGGCCAGCGGGTCACCCTCTACATCGGGGTGAAGAACGACGGGGATGAACAGACGGCGGCGATGAATGTGGACGACGTGGGACTCCCATAAAGTTCCAAAAAATTCACCGCAGAGGACGCAGAGGACGCGGAGAATTTTATAAACCTTTCTCCGCGTCCTCTGCGGTCTCCGCGATGGTCAGCAGTTTGTGGTCTGTGGTCTGTGGTCTATCGTCTGTGGTCCGTCGTCTGTCGTCTGTGGTCTATCGTCCGTCGTCCGTTATTCGTACCGCAGCGCGTCTATGGGGTGAAGCCGGGAGGCCCGCCAGGCCGGATACAGCCCGGAAGCCAGCCCCACCGCCGCCGAGACCAGCGTCGCCAGGAGCACGGCCTGCGGGGTGACCACCGAGCGGAAGCCCTCCACCAGCGCGGAGATGACCTGCGCCCCGGCGAAGCCGATGCCGATGCCCATCAGCCCGCCCGCCAGGGCCAGAGTGACCGCCTCCATCAGAAACTGCACCAGAATGTCGTGCCTCCGGGCCCCCACCGCCTTCCGCAGGCCGATTTCCCGCGTCCGCTCCGTCACCGAGACCAGCATGATGTTCATAATCCCGATGCCGCCCACCAGCAGACTGATGCCCGCAATGGCGCCCAGAAAGACGGTCAGCACACCCGTGATATTGCCGAAGGTCCGAATCAGGTCGGCCTGGCTGAGGACGATGAAGTCGTCTTCGTCCTCAAAAGCGATACGGTGCCGCTCCCGCAGGACGACGCGGATTTGCTCCGCTGCGGCGTCCATCCGGTCCTCGCTGACCGCCTCCACCAGGATGTAGGAGACCCGGTACTCGCCGTTGGGGGCCCGCATAGAAAAAAGGCGGCTCTGGGCCGTGGTCAGCGGGACAAAGACGGTGTTGTCCTGGTCGGTGAACGTGCCCCCCTTCTCCTCCATCACCCCGACCACCCGGAAGGGGACGTTATTGATGCGAACCGTCTCCCCGAGAGGCGCGGGGTTATCGGGAAACAGGGTCTCCGCCACCGTCTTGCCCAGGACGACCACCCGGCTCCGCCCCTCCACGTCCTGGGAGGTGATGAATTCCCCCATCGCCGGGCGCCACTTCCGCACAGGGACAAACTCCGGGGTGACGCCCTGAATGGTCGTGAAGGTTTGCCGTCCTCCAGCGCTTACCGTTCCATTCCGGTCTACCTGCGGCGCCACCCGCGCCACATCGGGCAGCCGGAGAGGGTCCGAAAGGGCCCGCACATCCCCCATCGTCAGCGAGCGAATAGAGGACATCCCACCAAAGCGGCCCTGCTGGCCCACATTGGGCAGGACGAAGAGCAGATTGCTGCCGATGCCCTGGAACTGCTCGGTGACGAAGACCTGAACGCCCCGCCCGGCGGCCATCAGGGCAATGACTGCCGCCACACCGATGACGATTCCCAGCATCGTCAGCGCAGAGCGCAGTTTATTGGCACTCAGCGCCCGCAACGCCACCCGAAAACTCTCGGCCAGATTCATCGCTTCCTCCCATCCATCCGCCCAAATATAGCGCAGGCCGCCAGGCCTGTAGCGCAGGCCGCCAGGCCTGTGGACGGACGGCAAACTTCCGCAGGCTAACAGCCTACGCGAAAAAGTTGGTGCTATTGTCCATCAGCCCACGGCGGCGATCAATGGAGTGGAGATGATCTCCTCCCCCTCCACCAGCCCGTCCCGCAGGTAGACAATCCGCCCCGTGTGCCGGGCAATGGTGGGGTCGTGGGTCACCAGCACCACCGTGATGCCCTGCTCCCGGTTCAGCCGCTGCAGGATGGCCATGATCTCCCGCCCGGACTTGCTATCCAGGTTCCCCGTCGGCTCATCCGCCAGAATGATGGACGGGTGGGTCACCAGTGCTCGCGCAATCGCCACCCGCTGTTGCTCCCCACCGGAGAGTTCTGTCGGCATGTGGCGCAGCCGTTCCCCCAGCC
>JAGHZG010000432.1 GCA_017743275.1 Chloroflexota bacterium
TATAAGAGACAGCTCCCCGCCTCCATCTCCCAACTCCAATCCACAGGCCTGCAGATAGACAAAGAGGGACCAGATCGGGTCACCATCCGGGATGCCATTACCTATACCATCCGGATCACCAACACCTCTGGCCAGACCCTGCGCAACGTCGTCATCTCCGATACCTACAGCAGCAACATTCAGCCCTCTTCTGCTCCCTTTGCCCTGGCGGAGTACAATGGCAACTACATCGCTTCTGGGGTCTCGGTGGACTGGTTCACCCACACCCGGCGCCTGGACCTCAAGCGGGGCGAAATCTACTGGGGGTTGGGGGACCTCCCTCCGGGCACCATAGGCACCATTGTCCTCACAATGAGTGTTCCCTATACCCTCCAGCCAACGTACAAGACTCCTGGCCCCGAGATGGGTCCCTCCCTTCTGGGCAACTCCCTGACCGCCACCGTTCCCGGCTTCGGCAGCATCTACGACTACACGGCTGCTACGGTGGTGGGGCCCGTGCTCCGGTTGCGGAAATCCGTCCGAACCGAGACCGGGTTGGAAAGAGAGGAGCGGGTGGGCCGCCTCCTGACGTACACCATTCAGGTGGATAATATTTCCACCAATGAGCGGAAAGACTCCTGGCCCGCGACCGGGCTGAAGGTTTGGGATACCCTGCCGAATCATCTGGACTTCGTCACCGCCACGGCCTCGGTTCCCGGTGTCTCCTTAGAGTTTGTCCCTACAAGCCGTCTCATCACCTGGACCTTCCCGGCCGATTTCGTCCTCAACCCGGGGGAGACGACCTACGTCACCTTCACGGCCCGCATCACCCTGACCGCGCCGACCGACCAGACCTCCGTCCGGAATCCGAGGGATAAATGTTGGGCCATCTCCGCCGAAATGGTGAGGCCAGTCAACTGTACGTCCGACCTCAATGTCCGGGTCCTGACCCCCCAGTACAAGACGGTGGAGACCACTTCTCCTCCCTCCCAGGCCGACCGCAGTTATCCCAACCGACCCGTTACTTACACCATCTACGTCTATAACCCCCTCCAGGAAGTGGTGACCGGGGTGGTGGTCACCGACGTGATGCCGTCCACCTTCCGCTACCAGTATATGGTCCGGGGCCCCGAACCCATCTTCGTGCTCTCCAACGTCGTCCGCTGGGAGAACCTGACCCTGCCCGCCAACGGGGTGATCAGTTTCACCTTCCGCGCCTGGATCGGGCCCGATACACCGCTGGAATGGGGGTGTACCAACAAAGAATACCCTAACCGGGTCATTGTGGCATCTCCCGCCTTTCCCGTGGTCTACTCTACGGAGGCCCACGGTAGGGTGACGGTAGTCCCTCAACTGAGAGTGAGCAAATCCGTCGCCCCGGGCATCCAGGTCCCGGGTTCAGAGGTGGTCTATACCATCACCCTGGAGAACGTGGGAGATACCCCCATCAGCGGTATTATCATCACCGACACCCTCCCTGCGGATTTTCGCTTCTCCGGAATGGTTTCCTCCCCGCCGCCGGGAAATCCGCACATCAACCCTTTGTCTCCCAATGTCATCTGGTGGGACGACATCCCGACCATCCCGCCGGGCGCGAAGGTCATCTTCTCCTTTCGGGCGGTTGTAGATGGGGACCCCACGGCTCCGCCCTACAAAAACCGGGTATCGGGCTCCAGCCCGGATACCTCTATCATCTGCCAACTGGAGACCGCCTCTGTCAAGGTGGATTCTCCTCTCAAGTTTCAGAAAACGGCCAACCCCTCTCTGGTGGTCCAGGGGGAAACCCTCCACTATTCCTTCACAGTCCACAACATTTCGGCCGTGCGGGATTATCCGATAGATCGGTTCGTGGATACTCTCCCCTCCGGGTTCCAGAGCGCCTACGGCCAGAACTACACGTACGTCATCTCGCCTCCGTTCACGCTGCTGCGCAACCGCGGGAACGCATGGTCCCATATTTTCACGGCGACGGTGGTGGGCCAGGGCACGGGAACAACGTGGTGCAACGATCTGGGGCCGGCGGGCAGGGATATCCCACAGGCGAAAAATACGTTTGGCGTCCGTACGATCACTCCTTCGGGGTGGTGGCTGAACACGGAAAGCGCTGCCCCCGTCCGCGTCCTGCCCCACGTCTCCCTGTTCGCTGTGGCCGACCCCAATCCGGTGGGGCGGAGCAGTCCGTTGACTGTCACTTTCCTCCTGACCAACAACCTGCGGGGCTCATTTGCTGCTCCGGTTACGTTGACAGGGGTGTTCTACGAGTTGCCCCCGGGCTTCACCGTGCTGGCCCAGCAGGGAGAGAATCCTCCCGACGAGTGCACCACTTCTTCGTGCGTCTGGAGGAATCGGGTGGTGCCCGCTTCCGGCACCCTGCGGCTGACTCTGCGCCTCCAGGCGCCGTTCACCACCGGAACCTACTCCAGGTACGCCTCCGCTTTGCCGGAAAACACCGCCCTTTGTATTCCCCGTTATTCGCTGAGCATTCAGGTCGTCAACGGCGTGGAGTTGAGGAAGACGCCCAACCTGAAGTCCGTCGGCCCCTTCGGACTGGTAGACTACACGGTAGAGGCCA
>JAGHZG010000433.1 GCA_017743275.1 Chloroflexota bacterium
GAAGGGGGCTGGGGGGATGAGGAGGGGTCAGGATATGACCTTTCACCGCTCATTATTTGAGGCTGCTCATGACGTGAAGGGTTTCTTCTCGTCCCTTCGTGTCCTTTTTGGGCACTTCGTGCCCTTTGTGGCAGGAATTGCAGGGACTGGCGTTTTTTCCCGATTCGGGGTAAGATTATGGCCGGAGGGGAGCGATGCGGCGGTGGTCACCGGCGCGATTTCAGGAAGAGTTGGAGCACATCCTTCAGTCCCTGCGCCCTTATGGCCCGCAGAAGGTGATCCTTTTCGGCTCCTTTGCCCGTGGGGATGACCACGGACTGAGCGATGTAGACCTGCTCATCATCAAAGAGACCGACCAGCCTTTCGTAGAGCGAATTGGGGAAGTCCTGGCCCTTTGCGATACGGTGCTCCCGGTAGAGCCTCTGGTCTATACGCCGGAAGAACTGGCCCGCCTGATAGAAGAGGGGAATCCCTTTATTGAACAGGTACTGCGGGAGGGGAAAGTCGTCTATGAATCGGAACCTCCAGGAAGCCCGTCGGTGGTTATCTCAGGCCAGTTATGATCTGGACGCAGCGGCCCTGAATGCCCGGGAAGGGTTCGCCGCTCTGGCCTGTTTCCTGGCCCAGCAGGCCGCGGAGAAGGCATTGAAAGCCTACCTCTACGCCCAGGGGGAGCGACCGGTCCTCGGACACGCTACCCATCTCCTGGTCCGCCAGTGCCAGGAATACGACCCGTCCTTTGAGGCCCTGCGGGATATTTGCCGACGGCTGGACCAGTACTATATCCCGACCCGCTATCCGAATGGGCTGCCCGACGGGATTCCGCAGGAAGTGTATACTGCCGACCAGGCCCAGGACGCCATTGCTGGCGCCCGACAAGTGCTGGCGTATGTCCAGGAGCGCCTTTCTCTGGAGGCTGAACGATGAGAGTCCTGGTCACCGGCGGGGCGGGCTTCATCGGCTCCCATCTGGTGGATGCCCTGATGGCCCAGGGGCACCAGGTCACCGTCCTGGACAACCTCTCCGTGGGCAAAATCGCCAACATTGCCCACCATCTGGGGAGCGAACGGTTCCGGTTCATCAACGACTCCATCCTGAACACCGCCACCCTGGAGCCACTGGTCCGCCAGGCCGACCTCATCTTCCACCTGGCCGCCGTCGTCGGCGTCAAGTATGTGGTGGAGGACCCGCTGAATGCCATTATCGTCAACGTCCGGGGGACGGAGAATGTGCTGGAACTGGCCTTCAAGTACTGGGTGCGGACGGTCATCGCCTCCAGTTCTGAAGTCTACGGGAAATCCACGGAGGTCCCGCTGCGGGAGGACGGGGACCGGATTCTGGGGCCCACCACCGTCCCTCGCTGGTCCTACTCCGACGCCAAGGCCATAGACGAGTACTTCGCTCTGGCCTACGCTCGGAAGGGGTTGCCGGTCACCGTGGTGCGGTATTTCAACGCGTACGGCCCGCGTCTGGACCCGCGCGGGTATGGGAGTGTCGTCGCCCGCTTCTTCACCCAGGCGCTGCGGGGCGAGCCGCTCACCGTCTACGGGGACGGCCAGCAGACCCGCAGTTTCACCTACGTCGCCGATACGGTGCGGGGCACCATCCTGGCGGGGACGGTCCCGGAGGCCGCCGGGGAAATCTTCAACATCGGCTCCGACCGGGAGGTCCCCATCACCGACCTGGCCCGGCGGATTCTGGCCCTGACCGGTTCTCCGTCGGAGATTGTCTACGTTCCCCACACCGCTGCCTACGGTCCCGATTTTGAGGAGACCCGCCGCCGGGTGCCCGACGTGCGCCGGGCGCGGGAGGTTCTGGGCTTTGAGGCCGAAGTGCCCCTGGAGGAGGGGTTGCGGCGAACGCTGGAGTGGTTCCGAAAGGAGAAGGTATGAGTACCTCAGCGAGATTGGACTGGGATGCGTTTTATGAGCGGCTCCGCACCGTCTTTCCCGAGCCTCAGGCGGAGGCGCTGGCCGACGTGCTCATGCTGCTGATCTTGCCGTCCTGGAGAACAGCAAGGCAGCCGACCGCGCCCATTTCCGAAGAGCCCGATTCCGGAGGGAAGAGTGATGAACAATCTGCTGAGGAAAATAGATCGGACTCTCATTTTTGAGCGGCTTCTCTCCACCTTCCCCGAACCCCAGGCTGAAGTTCTGACGGAGACCATCAGCCTGGCTGTGGGACAGGTTTGGGGAGATGTGGCCACGAAAACTGATGTAGATGAACTGAAGGAGGCCCTACGCAGACTGGCGGAGGCCCAGGCCCGCACCGACGAATCGGTCAGGGCGCTGGCCGAGGCCCAGGCCCGCACCGAGCGGCGAGTGGAGGAACTGGCCGAAGCCCAGGCCCGCACGGAGCGGCGAGTGGAGGAACTGGCCGAGGCCCAGGCCCGCACCGAGCGGCGAGTGGAGGAACTGGCCGAAGCCCAGGCCCGCACGGAGCGGCGAGTGGAGGAACTGGCCGAGGCCCAGGCCCGCACCGAGCGGCGAGTGGAGGAACTGGCCGAAGCCCAGGCCCGCACGGAGCGGCGAGTGGAGGAACTGGCCGA
>JAGHZG010000434.1 GCA_017743275.1 Chloroflexota bacterium
GGGTGATGGTGACGGGGTGGCTGGCGGCGGCGCGCCGGGGGTCGTTCCGCAGCGGGACGTCCAGCAGCGCGGCCACTTCGCGGGCGACGCCGAAGACGGAGTAGAGGTGGGCGAAGGGCCCCTTGATGTCAAACTCCAGGACGGCGTCGCCCAGGTAGTCCACCAGGGGCACACCCACCGGGGCGTCGTCGGGCAGGTAGATGATGTCCTCGTGCTCGTCGGAGAGCCCCAGTTCCTTTTCGGAGCAGACCATCGCGCGGGAAGGGACGCCGCGGATTTTGGTGGCCTTGAGTTTCATGACCTGGAAGCCGGGGGCGTGGCCGTCGTAGAGGTGGGCACCTTCCAGCGCGAAGGCAACCTTGAGGTGGAGGTCGGTCTGACCCCGGCGGGCCAGAAGGCCCGGCGCGCCGGTGACGACGACTTCCGGCGCCGGCCCCCCGTACTCCACTTCCGCCAGGACCAGCCGGTCGGCGTTGGGGTGAGGGTGGACGGCGCGCAGTTCGCCGACGACGATTTTATCCGGCTCCCAGGGGAGTTCGGCGCCGGGCAGGCCGATGTAGGTGACCGTCTCCACCTCCAGCCCGGCCAGGGTGAGCCGTTCGGCCAGTTGGGGGATGGGGATGGGAATGTCCACGTAGTCTTTGAGCCATGAGAGTGGGACGCGCATGGGTTCCTCCCGGTAAGTTCTCACCAGATGGCAGGCAAGCCCGCAACCTGGATGCGACGGTCTCGGGTGATGATGGGCAGTCCGAGATGTAGAGCCGTCGCCCCAATCATGCGGTCCGGCAAGTCTGGGACCTGATGGCGCGGAATCTCCCGCAGGGCCAGAGCAATCTGGTGGTCAAAGGGGACTTCCACCAGTACTGATTCCTCTTGCTCCACCGCTTCCAGCAGACGGTTCAGTGCAAACGGAGCAATGCGGCCCTTTTCGCTCAGGTAGACCATTTCAGCCAGGGTAATTGAGGAGAAGGCGATTTGGTCACCGTTGCTGGCCGCTTCTTCTATGAACCTCTGGGCAGCAGGGGAGAGACGATGGTCGCCAAAGATGTACCAGATGACCGCATGGGTGTCTGCAACAGCGCGCAACATCAGAGGTCCTCCCGGGGAAAATCGGACCACTCTTCTTGCCGGGCCTGGTCAATCTCTACGGCTGACGGGGCTGGTCCCAGGTCCGCGCAGAGGCCCCAGAGGGACCGTTTGGGGCCGGGCCGGGCCCGCATCAACTCCCGCTCCACGTCGGATGCGACCTGTTCGATCAGCCGTATTTTATCCCTGGGGGAGAGACGTCTGACCACTTCCAATGCGGTTTCTAATGTCACTGCTCGCTCCATATCTGACCTCCCAACCATAGTTTATCCAAACTGCCGCAGGAAGCGCAGGTCGTTGCTGTAGAAGAGGCGGATGTCGTCTATGCCGTATTTGAGCATGGCGGGGCGTTCCACCCCCAGGCCAAAGGCGAAGCCGGACCACTCGTCGGGGTTGTAGCCGCCGTTGGAAAGGACCACCGGATGGACCATTCCGGCGCCCGCGATCTCCAGCCAGCCGGAATATTTGCAGACCCGGCATCCCTTCCCGCCGCAGAGGATGCAATCTATGTCGGCCTCAATGCTGGGTTCGGTGAAGGGGAAGTAGGAGCCGCGGATGCGGATGCGTCGCTCGGCGCCGTAGAAGCGGCGGGCGAAGGCGGTCAGGGTGCCGATGAGGTCGGTCATCGTGATGCGGCGGCCCACCGCCAGGCCCTCCACCTGGAAGAACTGGTGCTCGGAGCGGGCGGTGATCTGCTCGTACCGGTAGCACTTGCCGGGGAGGATGACCCGGATGGGCTCCGGGTACCGCTCCCGCATCACCCGGATTTGGCCGGGGGAGGTGTGGGTGCGCAGGAGGAGTGGTGACGCATGCGTTGCCCGTTCACTAATCCAGAAGGTGTCCCACATCTCCCGGGCGGGGTGGTGGGGCGGCATGTTCAGCAGGCCGAAGTTCATCTCGTCCGTCTCCACGTCCCGCGCCTCGTAGACCTGGAAGCCCATCTCCGCGAAGATGGCGTATATCTGGCGCAGGGTGCGGGTGGTGATGTGGAGGTGGCCCGACCCGACAGGGCGACCCGGCAGAGTGACGTCCAGCGCGCCAGCCTCCAGTTCCCGCGCCAGTTGGTCCTGGCGGACCCCTTCGGCGCGGGCGTTGTAGGCGGCCTCCAGACGCTGTTTGATCTCGTTGGCGCGCTGCCCGACGACGGGCCGCTCCTCCGGCGGCAAACTCCCCACAGAGCGCAGGATGGCCGTCAGCGCGCCTTTCCGGCCCAGATAGGCGTGGTACCACCGGTCCAGGTCCTCCAGTGTTCGGGCCTCTTCAAGACTCTGGAGGGCTTCCGTCTCCAGTTGGGCCAGTTGTTCCAGCATGGGGCCTCCTTGTTCGCATATCGCATATCGCATATCGCATATCGCATATCGCTTATCGCTTATCGCATATCGCTTATCGCATATCGCTTATCGCTTATCGCGAACCGCGTATCGCTAATCGCTTATCGCGTATCGC
>JAGHZG010000435.1 GCA_017743275.1 Chloroflexota bacterium
ACGCTGGCAAAGGCACGCCCCTGTAGCGCAGGCCGCCGGGCCTGCATGCAGGCTGACAGCCTGCGCTACGTTATCTGCAAACCGATCAGGGTAGGTAGTGACCCCGTGAGGTGCATGATTTAGTTAGATTTAATAGAGACGGGGGGCGGCAGCCGGAGGCCGCCGCCCCCCAACCTCTCCTTAATTTTCAAATCGGCGGGCGACGGGTGTGCCAATCGGTGGCCTGCTCGTAGGCATAGGCCACTCGCAGGATAGTCATCTCCCCCAGGGCCGGTCCCATAATCTGCATGCCGATGGGTAATCCCTGCGCGTCAAAGCCGCAGGGGATATTGATCCCGCAGATGCCCGCCAGGTTGACGGAAAGAGTGAAGATGTCGGAAAGGTACATCTGGATAGGATCGTCCGTCTTCTCGCCGATGCGGAAGGCAGTGGTAGGACTGGTGGGGGCCACGATGACGTCCACCTGCTCAAAGGCGCGGTCAAAATCCCCCTTGATGAGCGTCCGCACCTTTTGTGCTTTCAGGTAGTAGGCGTCGTAGTAGCCAGCGCTGAGGGCGTAGGTGCCCAGCATAATGCGCCGCTTGACCTCGGGGCCGAAACCCCGGCCGCGCGTCTGCTTGTAGGTGTCCTCCAGGGAGTTACCGAGGATGCGGAGGCCGTAGCGGACGCCGTCGTAGCGGGCCAGGTTGGCGCTGGCCTCCGCCGGGGCGATGAGGTAGTAGACGGGGAGGGCGTAGTCGGTGTGGGGCAGGCTGACCTCCACGATTTCGGCCCCCAGGTCAGCCAGTTTCTCCAGGGCCGCGCGCACGGCCGCCTCCACCTCCGGCTGCATCCCGGGAACGAAGTACTCCCGGGGCACGCCGACCCGCATCCCGCGAATGTCGCCGGTCAGCGCGGCGGTGGCATCCGGGACCGGCGCGTCCAGGGAGGTGGAGTCCAGTGGGTCGTGCCCGGCGATGACGTTCAGCAGAATCGCCGCGTCGGTGACGTCGCGGGTCAGCACGCCCACCTGGTCCAGCGAGGAGGCGAAGGCGATGAGGCCATAGCGACTCACCCGTCCGTAGGTGGGCTTCAGGCCGACGATGCCGCAGAAGGCGGCGGGCTGGCGGACGGAGCCGCCGGTATCGGTGCCCAGCGCGCCCAGGCACTCTCCGGCGGCGACGGCGGCCGCGCTCCCCCCACTGGACCCGCCCGGGACGCGATCCAGGTCCCAGGGATTGTGGGTGGGGAAGAAGGCGGAGTTCTCGGTGGAGGAGCCCATGGCGAACTCGTCGGTGTTGGTCTTGCCCAGGATGACGGCGCCAGCGGCCTTCAGTCGGGCGACAACGGTGGCGTCGTAGGGTGGGATGAAGTCCTCCAGGATACGGGAGCCGCATGTGGTGGGAATGCCCGCGGTGCAGATGATGTCTTTGACCGCGATGGGGATGCCCCGCAGGGGCATGGCCTGCCCTTCCGGGGCAGGGGCAAGCCCCGCCCCTACCCGGGCGGCGTCGGCCGCGCGGGCCTGCTCCAGCGCCGCCTCCGGCGTCAGCGTCAGATAGGCCTTGACGGCGTTGTCCACCGAGAGGATGCGGTCCAACACCGCCTGGGTCAACTCCACGGCGGAAATCTCCCCTGCGTCCAGAAGAGCGCGAGCCTGGTGAAGGGTCAGGTCGTAGAGATCCACTCAGTCCTCCTTCGCCAGCAGGGTCTCTATCACGTGGATGAACTCTTCCGCCTGGGCGATGGCCTGCTCTACCCACTCCGGGGTGAAGTCCCGGCGCCGTTCGTAGTCGGCCTCCAGGCGGTACTTGAGCGCCCGGCGGAACCAGCGCTCGTATTTGGCGTCCACCTCCCCGGTGCGGACAAAGTGGAGGCCGAAGAGGGAGACAGTGCCGGCGTGGGAGCGGGTGCGGATGCCCCGGGCCGCCAGCGCCGCATCCGCCGCGTCCAGAAAGGCGTAGTAGACCAGGGACATCGCCTGCCCATATTCCTCAATGTCCCAGGCAGCTCTTGCGACACGAAGGCGGCTACGGGCAGAAAGAAGAAACTGCCGGGCGACTTCTTCGGGTTGGCCTTTCGTAGTCACCATAACCGGCTCTCCTTTCAGCGGGATGCCTTCACTGGCGACGTTGCGGATGAAGGGGGTGCCCAGCGCACATTGGGCGGTCAGGTCCGCCGGGGTCATGTCCAGCACTTCCAGGTATATCCCCTCCTCCCGGTGGACGCGGGTGGCGAGGTCAAGGATGATGTCCTCCACTTCCTGCGTGCGGGAGTCCACCACCACCAGCAGGTCCACGTCCGATTCGGAGTGGGCATCCCCGCGGGCTTTGGAGCCGTAGAGGATGAGCCGCTGGACGCGGCCGGGCAGCGCCCGTTCCAGTTCCTGGCAGAAACGGGCCACGGCCCGCCGCTCCGCAGGCCGCAGATGCTTCAGGCGGGGGTCCCGCCCCAGCCGCGTGCTCCTCTCCTCCATACTCCCTACTCCGTACTTCCTACTCCCTACTCCGTACTTCCTACTCCCTACTCCGTACTTCCTACTCCCTACT
>JAGHZG010000436.1 GCA_017743275.1 Chloroflexota bacterium
AAGGGATAAAATATCATCCTTCGTGCCCTTTGTACGGCCTTCGTGTCCTTCGTGGTTTTTATGAAACGGTTCTTGGGTAGGTAGTCACACGAAAGGCACGAAAAGCACGAAAGGCACGAAAAGGACTGTGGTCTGTCGTCTGTCGTCTGTCGTCTGTGGTCTGTCGTCTGTCGTCTAAATTATACACCAGATTGGCGCTTTTGACGTAATCGGATCGCGGGGAGGGTATGTCCCGAAGATGCAGGGCAACTGCGAGCAGTTGTCCTGCAAAACAGGGACACACCCCGCGGGGAATCAACCGGCGGGCAGGGACAGGCGCAGGCCAGCGGCGTCGGCCGCCCGAAGAATTTCCTTCCCCAGGCCTGCCTCCAATCGCTCCAGCGCGCTCCCGAACTGGTCCGCCGGGGCAACCATCAGGGTGTATTCCATTGCGCGCTGCAGCAGGCCACGGCAGGCTTCTATATCGGCGGGGAGACCTGAAGGGGGTTTTTCCAGACAGGCATTCAGGTCGGGGCCAAACTGGCGGGCGAACTGGTGCCCCACCTCCTCCCCGCCGAAGCGGGCGCACATCAGGGAGAGCAGGTTAAAGACGGCCTGGACGTAGGCTCGCACCAGGTCTCCGGGCGTCCGGGCGGTGCCGCGTACTGCCTGGGCCAGAAGGGTTTCCATAGATGCCCTCTCTTCGGGCCGAACCTCCAGGCGGGCATCCCAGGGAGTCAGCAGCCAGTAGACATCGCGGGGCGGGGGACCCTCTTCCGCCACGGCCTGCAGGGAGTAGAACTGCCCCGCCAGCAGGACCTTTCGCGGCTGGCTGTATCCCTGGGTTCGCACTTCCCCCAGCATTTCCCAGTCCAGGTTCGTCCGCAACCCCAGAACGGTCCCCACAAATTCTCCGGTAAATTGCCCGATGTCTGCGGCGCCCAGGGTCTGGAGAAGGCGCGGGTCCACGAACGATGTCCGTCCACCCTCGTCGGAGACCAGGACCCACGTCTCCTGCGGACGGAATTTCGGCACGGAGGCCAGCAGGTCTTCCACCTTGACGGCCTGGAACGGCAACGCCCACCGCAGGTAGAGCCCGCTCAGGATAACCAGATAGGAGGCAATGTAGAGCAGATCAAAGGATACACTGAGCGGCGTGGCCTCATCGTTGGGGTAGTAGAAGCCATACCAGTTCGCGTAGAAGAAAATCTGATTGGAGAGCGCATACAGCCACATTCCTGCGGCCAGTATTGCCCATCTCCGGCCTGCCACCCCTTCATAAACGGCCAGGGTCAGGACGGTCGCGCCGATCAGAAGGAGCAGGTACTGAGTCTCGTACAGGAGGTTCACGCCGAATTCCAGCCAGTCCCTGGACGGCTCGGCAAATATGGGCACAAACACGAAGATGCCCACCAGAATCACGAACGTCAGGATGAGCCCAATGGCCAGGAACCGTTTCCATCCCTGGAGGGCCAGGCGGAGAAAGCGGACCTGGACGGCGAAGAAGGCAACGAGAAGAACATCGCCGATCATATAGAACAGGTCAGCCCAGGAGGGGTACGGCTCAGCCCGAATCACAAAGTCGTACAGGGCCCAGGTGATTTCAGCCAGGGTCCAGAACGCCATCGCGGCGGTGAGCAACCCCCAGATTCGGCGAGCCTGCCGTCCCCGCTCCAGGGAACGGTAAATCTGATGAGAAAGCCAGGTGCACAGTACGGCCAGGGTGAGAGGATAGAAGTTGATGATCAGTCGGGCGGTGCGGCCAGGGAAAAGGGCGAACACCGCCACCGCGCTGAGCAGGACCGCGATGTCAAAAACGATCAGGCGGATAACGGTTGAACGGTTGCTTCTCTTCATTGCTACCTTATCCTCCTGGCCCCTGGCGATTTCGGCGCGGCGCCTGGGGAGGGTGGTAGGGCATGGGGATGAACTCCACCCCCGGGCGCTGCTGGGAGGTCTGCGGGTAGAGGTCCATCAGGTCGTAGATTTCCCGGGGCATGTCGTCGCTCACCGGGAGGCCCAGGGCCTTCGCCTGTTCGTAGTCAATGGGATAATCGTGGGTCCACCGCCCCTCACTGAGCGCGCGGGCGACTTCCTGGGCCCGTTCTTCCGGCATTTTATCCTGAATCAGCGCGTAGACTGTCTCATAAACCTGGCGGATTGCTTTGCGAGCCACATCGCCCTTAATCAGTGCATGGTCGTCCGGTTAGGATTGGAGAGCACGTCGTTCATTGCGGATTCCTTCCTGACGATCGCGTCTTCTCCCGGATGATGCCCATAAATATACATCCATTGTGTTACTTGTCAACTGGCCCAATGGTGGGGGAGGGTGGGCGGCGGCGAGGCCGCCGCCCCCAAAACCACCACTTTGCACAGGCCAACTCCGGCAGTATAATCAAGGCGCGACGAGTTCAATCGGCGTGAGTAACTGTTCGGCCTCACCCCTCCCCCAGCGGCTTCGCCGCTGCCGCTGCAGGCCTCGGCCCGAAGGGCCTTCGGCCCGAGGGCGGCGGGGGTGGGGTGAGGAAGCCTGAATAGTTAC
>JAGHZG010000437.1 GCA_017743275.1 Chloroflexota bacterium
CAGGAGTCGCCGCTATTCTCCTCGCTTCATCCGCACCTTGCGGATGCGCCGACCGGAAACGGTCAGCACCTCTATCCGCCATGGACCCACCTGCAGTTGGTCGCCAGGGACGGGGACCCGCCCCAGGGCGTCGTAGATGAGGCCCCCCAGCGTGTCGGCGGTTTCCGTGGGCAGGTCTGCCTCCAGGAGGTCGTTGACGTCGTCCAGGTTCATCCGCGCGTCCAAGATGTACTCCCCCTCACCCACCTGCTCAAAAGAGGGCTCCTCGGCGTCGTACTCATCCTGAATCTCCCCCACAATCTCCTCCAGGATGTCCTCCACGGTGACCAGCCCGGCCGTCCCGCCGTACTCGTCCACCACAATCGCCATGTGGATGCGCCGTTGCTGCATCTCCCGCAGCAGGTCGTCCACTTTCTTCGTCTCCGGGACGAAGTAGGCCGGGCGGAGCATCTCCCGCAGCGGCCGCCGGGCGCCGTCCCCCCGCAGGTGGAGCAGCAGGTCCTTGGCGTACACCAGTCCCAGAATGGCGTCTACTGTCCCTTCGTAGACGGGGATGCGGGAATGGCCGGTCTCCGCAATCACCCGCACCACCTCCTCCGGCGGCGTCTGGACGTCCACAGCGACGATGTCTATACGTGGGACCATCACCTCCCGCGCCATGGTCTCGCCCAGTTCAAAAATGGAGTAAATCATCTCCTTCTCTTCTTCCTCAATGACGCCCTCCTCCTCCCCGGCGTCCACCAGGGTGCGGATTTCCTCTTCGGTGACCAGGGCGGTGCCGATGAGAGGGACGCCGCCGAAGGGGGCCGCCAGGCGGTTGCCTACCCAGACCAGCAGGCGGACGAGGGGCCAGAGGACGGCGGCCAGGACCCGGAGCAATCCAGCGAAGCGGACGGCCCAGCGTTCTGGCTGCGCGGCGGCAATGCCCTCTGGCGCCAGTTGCCCCACCACCAGGATGAGGGCCGCCAGGCCCCCGATGACGACCAGCAAGGCGGCCCCGTCCGCCCAGGGGCGGGGGATGCCTCCATCGGCCAGGGCACGAGCCAGCGGGGGAACCAGGGTGAGGGCCGCCAGGGCCGCTGCCAGCGCGGCCAGGAACGCCTTGCCCAGGTAGAGGGTGCCCAGCATTCGGCTGGAATCCTCTGCCAGGCGCAGGGCCAGCGCAGCGCGCGGGACCCCCTCATCGGCCATCTGGCGCAGCCGCCCCCGCCGGGCGCTGGCAAACGCTGCCCGCACGCCCGCCAGCAGGCCGTGCAGAAGGACCAGCCCTATCGGGCCGACTAACCCCAACCAGTTCCCGCTATTCATTTTTCTTTTGCCTCACACAAAGACACAAAGGCACAAAGGTTTTTTTATTTCTTCCTTATCCTTTTTCCTCTGTGTCTTTGTGTCTCTGTGTGAGATTTACTGTGTCTCCGTGTGAGATTCATCCGCGTTCTCCCGTCGGCCCCGCTCCCGCGCTGGAACCCCGTAGGCCACGGTGTCGTCGGGGATGTCGTGGGTCACCACAGAGCCCGCTCCGATGACGGCCCGGCGGCCCACCCGGACCGGCGCGACCAGCATGGTGCCGGAGCCGATGAACGCCTCTTCCCCGATGACCGTGCGGTGCTTCCGGCGCCCGTCAAAATTGCAGGTGACGGTGCCTGCGCCGATGTTGGCTCCGGCGCCCACTTCGGCGTCCCCCACGTAACTGAAGTGGCCCATCTTGGCCCCAGCGCCCAGGGACGAATTCTTGACCTCGCCGAAATTGCCCACGTGTGCCCCCGGCCCCAGATGCGCGCCCGGCCGGAGATGACTGAAGGGGCCCACGTCGCTCCCTTCCTCCATCACCGCTCCCTCCACCACCGAGGCCAGCACCCGGCAGCGGTCACCGATGACGCTATCCTCTATCAACGCGTTGGGGCCAATCTGGCAGTTCGCGCCGACCGTTGTCCGCCCGCGCAGAATCGTATTGGGCCAGATGACCGTGTCCTGCCCGATGGTCACGGTGGGCTCAATGTACGTGGTCTCCGGGTCTATCATCGTCACCCCGGCCTCCATCCAGCGGCGGTTGATGCGGCGGCGCAGGACCGCCTCCGCCTCCGCCAGGTGGACGCGGGTGTTGATGCCCAGGGTCTCCGTTGGGTCGTCGACGGCAACGGCGACCACCCG
This sequence comes from Chloroflexota bacterium, assembly GCA_017743275.1. Classification (GTDB taxonomy): domain Bacteria; phylum Chloroflexota; class Anaerolineae; order B4-G1; family DUEL01; genus SpSt-77. The sequence continues at coordinate 2,152 of JAGHZG010000437.1, forward strand.
CTGGCCCTCCTGGGCCGCCATCTCCACCAGGTCGGTCAGGTAGTACTCCCCCTTGGGGTGCAGGGGGAGGGCCGGGAGATGGGCCCAGAGCCAGGCCGCGTCGCAGGCGTAGACCCCGGCGTTCAGTTCCCGGATGGCCCGTTCGGCCTCCGTCGCGTCGGCCTCCTCCACGATGCGCGCCACGCTCCCATCCGTCTGGCGCACCACCCGTCCGAAGCCCCGCGGGTCTTCGGCGGTGACCGTCAATATAGAAAGAACGGCCCCCGCCGAACGGCGCGCGTCCACCACCCGGCGAAGCGTCTCTTCGGTCAGGAGGGGCATGTCGGCGTAGAGGATGAGCACTTCATCCACCCGGCCCTCCAGCGCCG
>JAGHZG010000438.1 GCA_017743275.1 Chloroflexota bacterium
CGGCGGGCGGCTCATCCCGCCCTCCACCATCAGCCGCGCGCCGGGCAGGACGGGCCGGAGCGCGGCGATGGCCGCCGAAATCCGCTCCCATTCCGCCGTCGTCTTCACCCGCACGTCCACCCGGACCTGCGCCCGGTCGGGGACAACGTTGGCGCGAGTGCCGCCCTCTATCCGGCCCACGTTGACAGTGGTGCCGGTCCCGTAGTCGGTCATCCCCTGGAGGCGCAGGACCTGGTGGGCCAGTTCCTCTATGGCGTTGATCCCACTCTCGTGGTCGGCGCCAGCGTGGGCGGCCCGCCCCAGCGCGGTGATGACGTAGCGCCCGGTCCCCTTTCGCCATACCTTCAGCGCGCCGTCGGGGCGGGCGGGCTCCACGCAGAAGACCACCCGCGCCCGGGCGGCCTCCGCCTCAATCAGCGGACGGGAGGAGGGGCTCCCCACTTCCTCGTCGGAGTTGAAGAGGACGGTCACCGGGTGGCGGGGGGCCAGACCCAGGGCCTGCAGTCCCTCCAGCGCGGCCAGGATGATCGCCGCGCTGGCCTTGTCGTCGTAGACGCCGGGGCCGAAAGCCCGCTCCCCCTCCACCCGCCAGGGCCGCTCCGCCAGCGTCCCCACGGGCCAGACGGTATCCAGGTGGCAGAGGAGGAGGAAGCCGCCCGCGCCGTCGCCCCAGCGGGCCAGCAGGTGGTCTCCCCAGCGCTCCTGGGGGAGGACGGTCACTTCGGCGCCCGCGGCGCGGGCCCGTTCGGCCACGAAGCGGGCAATCCGGTCCACGGCGGCCTTGTCGGTGCTGGGGGATTCCATCTCCACCAGTTGGCGCAGGAGGTCCAGCGCGGCATCGGTCCGCCGGGCGAAGAAGTCGCGGAAGAGACGAATGTCGGTCATCATTCCTCCGGCGGTTTTTTTTCTCACACAAAGGCACAAAGGCACAAAGATTTTTTGATATTTTTTTATATCTCTGTGTCTTTGTGTGAGGTTTATAAATTTCTCACACAAAGACACGAAGGCACAAAGATTTTTCATATTTTTATATCTCTGTGTCTTTGTGTGAGGTTTATAAATTTCTCACACAAAGACACGAAGGCACAAAGATTTCTTATTTTTTTATCTCTGTGTCTTTGTGTCTCTGTGTGAGGTTTATGAATTTCTCACACAAAGACACGAAGGCACAAAGATTTTTTGATATTTTTTTATATCTCTGTGTCTTTGTGTCTTTGTGTGAGGTTTATATCCTCAATTCCTGATACAGCCGGGCGAAGTCAAAGTGTTCCGCCATCAGGGCCTCAAAGCGGGCCAGTTTCTCCGGCTGGGCCAGCCGGGTCTTTCCGAAGACCCGCTCTATGGCCTCCACCGTCTCCATCGTGTTCTGGCGGGCCAGGAGGATGGGGACGCCCAGTTCTTCGGCCCGGCGGAGGACTTCCGGCTGCGGGCGCAGGTGGCCGGTGAGGATCAGGCAGGCAACGGTCGTCTCCAGCGCGGCCCACTGAATGTCGGCCCGGTCGCCGCCGGTGATGACGGCCTTGGGGCTGGGGATGCGCCGGATGCGGGGCAGGGCCTGATCCACCCCCATTGCTCCCACGACGAAGTTCTCAATCAGGACATCCCGCTGCTCCGGCTGGGTGAGGAACTCCGCGCCCAGCACCTGGGCCAGTTCGCCCACGCTGATGGCCCGCAGCCGCTCCTCCCGGGGAATCACCCCCAGGACCCGGATGCCCCGCCCCTCCAGACACGGGCGGGCCACGCTCTGGACGAAGTCCCAGGACTCCTTCGGGACGCTGTTGACCAGCACGCTCAGGAGACGGGGGCCCAGGCGCAGTTGGGCCACGACGCAGTCGTCCACCAGATTCATCTCGTTGTGGAAGGGGACGACGGCCAGCACCGCTGCGTCCAGAGCGTCGGCGACCTCGGCGGGCCCCAGCCCGATGCCGACGCCCTCCCGCAGGGAGGCGCCGCCCTCTACCAGCACGACGTCTCGCTCCGCCGCGACCCGCTCATACGCCGCGCGCACCTCCGCCATGAGGTCCCGGCCCAGACAGCCACAGAGGGTATCCCGCAGGAGGGAGGGGGTCAGGCGGACGCCCACCAGCGCTTCCGTCGGCTCCTCCAGGCCCAGCGTCCGCCGGACGAAGTCGGCGTCCTCGTCGGGGGTCTGGCCCGGGATGGGCTCCCACATCTGGGTGGAGAGGGGCTTGAAGTACCCCACCCGGTACCCGTCCTGCTGCAGCCGTCGGCCCAGGGCCAGGCAGACGGCGGTCTTGCCGGAGAAACTCTGAAGGGAGGGGATGTAGAGAGTTTTCATGCTGTTCTCCTTTCAAATCGGAATCGGAGAATCAGAAGAATCACAGAATCAGAAGAATCAGAGAATCAGCGATTCTTCTGATTCTTCTCATCCCAGCACCAGTCGCATATCCAGGGCGACGGCGCCCCGGCCCTCTTCGTAGACGACCAGGGGGTTGATGTCCAGTTCCACAATCTCCGGGAAATCGGTGACCAACTGGCTCACCCGACAGAGGGC
>JAGHZG010000439.1 GCA_017743275.1 Chloroflexota bacterium
AGGGTGGGTGGGGCGGCCCGACGGCGCTGTGATTCGGGTTCAGTATAACACAGAGAGGGGGAAGAGGCAACTGGCTTGGGGTATTGCGACTCTCTCCATGTGGAGGAAAGGCTAATGGATAGCAGTGCTGGCTGGAAAGGGCACGGATAGAAAGAGGTGCCTGGCCTTATCCGGGGGAATGATGTTCCCGCCTTTTCACCTTCGTATCATCGGCAGATACGTCCGAAACGGCGCCACGCTCGTTCCCCAAAACAGGTTCCACATCTGCTCGGCGAAAATAAACCAGGCCGTGGCACCAATGTGCAGCCGGTTGAAGTACTGCCAGTCAAACCCCGTGGTCAGGCCATCGGCCGGGGCGGCCACAATACCTTTGCCGTTTCCGTTAGGAGCGGTGGCCTGAACCTCCCGGAGTTCGTTCAGGTAGAAGCGAGCGTTCCTCACGTCCTTCAGCGCCCAGTAGGCCACAACCATCTGCGCTGTCCCTTCAAACCAGGGCATATCCCGGTCCTGGTTGAAGTCAAAGCCTTCGTAATTGCCCCAGGTAGCCCGGAGATGCTCCTCGGCGTAGGCAACGGCCCGCCGGGTGCGCTCGTTGGGGCCAAAGGCCAGGAGCGACCAGGCCTGAACGTCCAGAGGGATCACAGATTGGTTGATCTGCCCGGCCTCATCGGTCCCCGTCCAGTAATGGCCGCCCTCTTCGTTCCACATCGCCTCCACAAAGGCCCGCGCGTGTTCTGCCCGCTCCCGCCAGACCGGATGGCCGGTGATCTCATACAGTTTCGTGAAAGCCACATATATATCCAGATTGTGCTCAGTGCTCCGCCAGGCGACTTCCACCGGGTCATTGGGGTACTCGGCAGAGGGCTTCTCCCACCCCTCAATCCCTCCCCGATAACCACCAAACCCGCCTTCCTGACGCCTTTGCTCAATCCATTCGCCCATCGCCTGAGCGGCGGCCAGGTACTTCTCTCCGCCGCGCTGCTGGTAGTAATTCAGCAATGCGAGCATCGCCCAGGCCACGTTGCCGGTGTGGGTGCTGACCTGAAAGCGGTCCTCAAACCACATCTGCCGGGCGCAGTCCCAGAAGCCCGGCATGCGCGCGGTGTTCGCTCTCCCGTTGGGCGTCCATCCCGGCCAGAGCGCCAGGTCTCCGGCCTGGTAGGCGTTACGCAACCAGCCGCCGGCGTAGAAGCGGTCGTTTGCCCATGCGTAGACCAGGGCATCGGCCAGCAGTTGGGCCCGCCGCCAGTCGTCCTCCGTCCCCCGCGCCATAAAGGCCAGCAGGGCCAGCGCGTTGTCGTAGGTGAAGGCCACATTGCGCATCACAGTGTCAAAAGGATGCTCGGAGGGGAGGGTCACGTAACTCAGGATGAAGCGGGGTTCGTCCAGCCGCGCCTTGTCGTAGCGGATGTCATCCAGATAGAAGATGGCCCCGTTGGGGTTGTTCACGGCGTTCGCCACCCAGCCAAAGCCGCCCAAGATGTAGGAAAGGTCTGCTCCGGTGAGATCAATGGTATATTGCTGCCAATGTGGGGTCAGGGTGAAGCGCGTGTCCGGAGGCGGGATGCGCCGCGTGGAATCCGGGTAGGGCTTGATAGGGTCTCCCGTATGCGGATTCCTCCCGACGCCGCCCATAAAGAACTCAATCTTCTCCCCGCCCCGTTCGCCGCGGGCCCAGAAGGTGAGTCGGGTGGCGCCGCGCAGGTCTATGCCGGCGTTGGGCACGTCCCCCCAGTTGGGTCTGGGGGCGCGATCATCGCCTGTGAGCACGCCGTTGAGGAAGTACCAGCCGCCCCAGTTGCGACCGGTGGTGTTGCGGAAGACGTTGCGGATGGCGGTGGCACCGGAGCGGGGATTCTCCTTCCAACAGGGGTCAATGTCCACAGCGCCGGGGTCATCCGCTATCCTGCCCAGCATCACAAAGTGGTTGCCGGCCGCCCCCACATCGGTGTAGACATTAAAGGTGCTGTGGTAGCGGTCCATCTGTTCGGCCAGATGTTGAGAGGCTTGCGCCAGGGGCGTGTCCGTGTTCAATGTGCCAGGTGGAGGCGAGGGCAGGGGCAATGTTGCCGAAGGTGGCTGGGGCCCCGGGGGAGTTCCGGCCAGAGAGCGGCAGGCGAGACCGAACGCGGCCAGCGCCGGCAAGAGCAGCAGGACGGGGATTCGCCACTGGTATCTGTTCATCATACCACCTCCTCCGAACGATCAGGTCACTGTAACCATTCAGCGCTGACTGAGGTCACCCTTCATGGGCCTTGCGGCCGATGGTCGGCCTTCGCCGACCCTTTCTTTGCGCGATGCCCGTAGAAGGGTGTCGGCGAAGGCCGACACCCGGCACGAAGTGCCCAGGGAGGACGATTTCCAATCGGCTGAATAGTTACCCAATTTTCGCCCAAATTAGGGGCCTGATGCCCTGGCGAGCTTGACGGAAAGGGTGACAGATGGTTTGTATGTAGATACCCAATTTTCGCCCAAATTAGGGGCCTGATGCCCTGGCGAGCTTGACGGAAAG
>JAGHZG010000440.1 GCA_017743275.1 Chloroflexota bacterium
CTGGCGTTTGGCCTCTATTCTACCACAATGTTAGAGCGTTGATAAGCCCTGGGGGCCGCTTTTTTGTTCCCTGTGTCCCGCCCGAAAGGAGCACCGATGGATTCCAATTCAGGGGACCCGGGGTCCCTCCGGAATTTCTCCGTCCTCCTGCTACCCCACCCGCGCGTCTTCTCCCGTCTTCCCACCACCCGTCCCCCGTCTTCCCTGGGGGAGGCCCAGCGGATGCTCCGGACTCCTGAAAAATCCAGCGGGCTGCGCACCGCCAGACCGCCGCGCTGGAGAACGTGGGTGAACTCCTTGTGAAAAGGGGTGGTGGTATTGCCCGATTTTTGCTGTTTAGGTGGATGATGTCATCATTGTAGCACAATTCCTGCAGTTGCTTGTGTTCTTGCTGGTCAACCTGATGTTGTCCGCTTGCGCGCCTGCGTCCGCGCCGACGCCAACATCTGCACTCAGCGCGACGCCGTTGCCCACCGCTACCGCCACGCCAACAAGCACACCCACAGCCACCCCCACCGCCACTCCGACGCCCATCCCCACTATCTAGGTGGGCAGTCTGTCCGTGCCCGACCCGCGCGCCACCAACCCAGAACTGTTTGACCTACGCAATCCCGATGCGCCGATTCCGCAGTTTGTGAATGCGATGAAGATGGCAGGGATTGAGATTACGGCAGAGCAGGTGGTGCAGGGGATAACTTACGAAGCCCTCAAAGATACAGAGGGCAATCTTTTTGTTGTTGCCGTTTGCAACTTGGATATAATAAAGCCATACCAGAGCAACAGACCGGGGATGAAGGTGGTGCTTTCTTTCCCCAACGAGTTCCTGACCACAGTGAATCGCCTTGTCCGGGAAGAACACCGCCGCCGTAGTGAGCCGGTACGTGAGGCCCTGCGGATTTACGCCAGGCCCGGCGTGAATCCCCCTTGAGAGGTAGAAAATGGCCGGCGAACGGATCCTGATCGTAGATGATGAAGTTCACATCACGCACCTGTGCACCAAACTACTTACCCAACATGGCTACGCCGCCGAAGGAGTGACCAACGGGCGTGAGGCCATTGCCCGTCTGGAGGCCGAGGCCCGACCCCTGAGCGTCGGCTTTCACCTGTTGGTGGTGGACATCAAGATGCCGGGCATAGAGGGGCTGACCGTGCTGCGCCGGGGCCGAGAACTGGACCCCCATCTGGCAGCCATCGTCATCACCGACTCGGGCATACTCGCCCGGGTCGTCCAGGCCCTCCCCGTCGGCCCACAACGGTTCCTCCTCAAACCTTTCCATGACCACGAATTGATTCAGGCGGTGGAGGAGACCCTGCTCTACCGACACAGAGAACAGGAACGATGGTGGCAACAAGTCCAGTGGCCCATTCTGGCAACCAGCCAGGCCCTGTGGAACGGCACCACAGACCCCCTGGCCGCAGGTCTTCTCAGAAGCATTTTGTCGCAAATCGGTGCCGACCGGGCGGCTCTGCTGCTTCTGGAAAACGGAACGGGCAGGCTGTATGTCACAAAAGCCACCGGCCCGGCAGCCGGCATGGCCGTGGAGGCTCCGATTCCGGTGGAGCCAGACATTGTGGCCTGGGCCTCGCACCAGGAAGAGCCTCTGATGCTGGACGGAAACTCGCCCGGGATGCTGGACCCCTCTGTGCAGGCGTTGCTGATTGGGCCAGAGATGTCCATCGGCGTATGTCTGCCCCTGCGCGCCCAAAGGACCATCGGGCTTCTCTGTCTCGGCCGACGGGCCGGCCACGTGCCCTTTGCCTCTACCGACATCCATCTGCTCCATATGATGACCGGCCCGATCGCCATAGCGATAGAGAACGTCCGTCGCTACCGGGAACTCCTGGATACGCGTGATGATCTCCGCGCCGTGCTGGATAGCCTGCAAGATGAAGTCATTGTGCTCAACCTTGAGCGCATCATCACCGACGCCAACGCCACCTTCCTCCACCACGCCGGTCTGAAGCGGGAAGAGGCCATCGGCCGCCCATGTTGGCAGATATATCATGGGGATACTGCGCATAGTGACGATACTATCTATCCCTGCCTGGCGGCTGAAGTGGAAAGCACCGGTCAACCGGTCAAACGGATGCATCTCCATCGGGACCGGATGGGAAAGGTACATTATGTGGATATTACCGCTTCCCCTCTCCGCGATAGAGAAGGGAGCATCATCGGTATTGTGGAAGCGCGGCGGGATGTGATGGCCGATCGGCAGTTAGAAGACAGCCTGGCGGTAGTGCGTGCCGTGGGACAGGAACTGCTCTTTGCACTGGACGAAGCCAAAATCGCCTATCTGGTGGTGAACGCGGCTGAAAAGATCATCAACGCCGACCGGTGTGACCTATGGAAGGTGGACGAGGAAGAAAAGGTTTTGCAGTTACTGGCCACTACGGCCCCGACCCAGGCCACGACCCTCTCGCCCCTACCTATGGATGACACAGAGTGGATCCCCGTAGCCGTGGCCCGTAGCAGACAGCCCATCTACCTGCCGGATGTTCGCCGGGACC
>JAGHZG010000441.1 GCA_017743275.1 Chloroflexota bacterium
GGCTCGGAGATGTGTATAAGAGACAGCCCCACCACCGTGCCGCCAGCGGAAGACGTCCTTTACCTCAACCTGCTGTGGCATCAACACCAGCCCCTCTACTACAAGGACGCGGACGGCGTCTACACCCGCCCCTGGGTGCGCGTCCACGCCACCAAGGACTACTACGATATGGCCGCCATAGTGGCCCGGTACCCGAACGTCCGCGTCACCTTCAACCTCACCCCGGTCCTCCTCCGCCAACTGGACGACTTTGTCCAGAACGGCGCAAAGGACCGATACTGGGTACTGGCGGAGAAGCCGGCCGCGGAGTTGACCCCTGAGGAGAAGGAGTTCATCCTCCGCCGCTTCTTTGACGCCAACTGGGACCGCGTCATCCTCCGGTTTCCAGGATACCGGGCCCTTCTGGAGAAGCGGGGCGGCACCAGCGACGAGGCCATCGCCCGCGCGCTGGAGACCTTCACCGAACAGGACTTCCGCGACCTCCAGGTCTGGTTCAACCTGGCCTGGATGGACCCCGATGACCTGGCGAACGAGCCCCTGCGCAGTCTGGTCGCCAAAGACCGCGGCTTCTCCGAAGAGGACAAGGCCGTGCTTTTCAACGAGGTCCGCCGCGTCATGGCCCAGGTCATCCCCATCCATCGGGAACTCCAGGAGAGAGGCCAGATAGAGGTCACCACCACCCCCTACGCGCACCCCATTCTGCCCCTTATCTACAATACCAACCTGGCGCTGGTGGGAAACCCGGATGCCCTGATGCCCCTGCCCTTCGCCTATCCGGAGGATGCGGTGGCCCACCTGCAGCGGAGTGTGGAGATCTATGAGGCCCACTTCGGGCGGAGGCCCCGCGGCCTCTGGCCCGGCGAGGGAGCCGTCGCCCAGGAAATTGTCCCCCTGGTCGCAAAGGCCGGGTATATCTGGATGGCCACCGGTGAGCCCGTCCTGGCCCAATCCCTGGGCATCGGCAGTTTCACCCGAGACGCTCAGGAAACGGTCCAGGAGGCCGATCTCCTCTACCGGCCCTACTACGTGGAGGCGGAGGGGAAGCGGGTTGCGGTCTTCTTCCGGGACTGGACTCTCTCGGACAAAATCGGCTTCACCTACTCCGGCATGCCCGGCGAGAGGGCCGCTCAGGACCTGGTGAACCGCCTGGAGAACATCCGCGCCCGTCTCAAAGAAGAAGGGGCCACCGGCCCCCACATCGTCAGCATCATCCTGGACGGCGAGAACGCCTGGGAGTACTACGAGAACGATGGCAAGGAGTTCTTCCACACCCTGTACCGCCTCCTCTCCGAGAGCCAGACCATTCAAACCGTGACGCCGTCCGAGTACCTGGCGATGTTCCCCGAGCAGCGGACGCTGGAGCGCCTCTTCCCCGGCGCCTGGTTCAGCGCCAACTACGACACCTGGATCGGCGAACCGGAGGAGCGGCAGGCCTGGAACTACCTGGCCCGGACCCGCTACAAACTGGCCGAGTTCATCCGCACGCTGGGAGCCGAATCGGAGAAGGTGACCCAGGCTCTGGACTACATGTACCTGGCCGAGGGCTCGGACTGGTTCTGGTGGTACGGGGCCGATCAGGACTCCGGGCAGGACGAGTACTTTGACGAGGGCTTCCGGGCCCTGCTGATGAAAGTGTACGAGTCGTTGGGGGAACCCGTGCCGGCCTACCTGCGTGCTCCGATTATCCCGAAGAGAGCGGTTCAGCCAGACCAGGATATCCAGGACCTGGCCTCGCCGCGCGTGGATGGCCGTTGGGGGCGGAAGGAGTGGGCTTCCGCAGCCGTCTACCGGGCCCCTCAGATGGGGGCGGACCTGGCCTATGCCTACGATGCCCGGAACCTCTATGTTCTGGTCGCCTTCCAGCGGCCGATGCCCGCGGGGACGCGCATAGGGATTTACCTCACTTCGCCCCGGATCCTGGAGACCTGGCCCCTGGCCCGCGCGTTGGAGGGGGAGACCCCTCAGCCCCTGGGGATTGGGGCCACCCATCTCCTGGAATGGGACGGGCAGGCGCTGACGGCCTACGAGGTCTCCCGATCCCAGTGGCGGGCCGTCGGGCCGGTCGGCGAGGCCGCGATGGGCCCCGACGCCTTTGAGGCCGCCATCCCCTGGGACGCGCTGGGCGAACTGGAGCCTGGGGACGACCTCCGGCTGGTGGTGGTCCTGGCCCCCTCCGGCCGGATGCTCCCCGTCGGTGGGCCCGCGCAGGTCGTCCTGCCCGACCTGGGCCGCTACACGACAGTCCTGCAGGTGGAGGACCCGGAGGGGGACGACCACGGCCCTGGCACCTACACGTATCCCACCGACGGCGTTTTCAAGCCTCAGGTCTTTGACCTGAAGTCCTTCACCGTCGCCTACGATGAGAAAAACCTGGTCTTCAAGTTCGCCTTCTACGGCCCCATCCCCAACCCGTGGGGCTCCCCGAACAATCTGGCGCTCCAGACGCTGGACGTCTACGTGGACAGGGACCTGTCTCTTATACACATCT
>JAGHZG010000442.1 GCA_017743275.1 Chloroflexota bacterium
CCCAGACCGAGGCCTGGCCTGGCTGGGCATTTGTTAGAGCATTGATAAGCCCTGACCCTGGCCCTCTGGGCTTGCTATTTGGGAAGAAGTGGGTATAATATAAGCAATCGGGTCGGAGGGAGGTGAGAGGATGCCGATATATGAGTATCAGTGCAAGGAATGTGGTGTTCGGTTTGAGCGGTTCCAGCGCTTCAGCGAAGAGCCCCTGAAGGTCTGTCCGGAGTGCGGGGGCACGGTCTACCGGCTGGTCCAGCCGGTGGGGATCATCTTCAAGGGCTCCGGCTTCTACGTGACCGATCACCGGGCCTCTTCTTCCACCACCACAACGGGGAAGAAATCGGCGAAGGAAAACGGGGGCTCGGAGAAAAGCGGTGAGGATTGAAAGCGCCGCACAGGCGATCAAAAAGCGGACGCGCCCAACCCGGCGCGTCCGCTTTTTGTTTACGGAGCCGCAGCGGGTTTACAGTTGGTAGCCGCCAGAAGCAGGGATGATTTTCTGCTGATAGTCGGTTACAAACTCCAGAAGCCGCTCCTTCAGCCTCAGCCAGCGCTCGGAAGCCAGAATCCGGCGCGCGGTGTTCAGGTCCTCAGCAACCATTCCGGTGAGAATCTGGGGCCCCTCTCCGTACGCGGTGTACCACATATCCGTTGCCTGAAGGCCCAACTCCTCCAGTGCTGGCTCAAATTCCTTCGTAAAAAACTCAAAATACTCGTTCTCCAGCCCCGGAATCAGGTTCCAGCCCATCAGCAATTTGACCACGTTGACTCCTTACCGCTCCTGCGGATGGTCTGAGTTCTCAGACCGGTTGCGGCGGCGGGCCCGTCGGGCCGCCAGGGCCGCGGCAGCCATCCCGAATCCAATCCCAATCGCAGTCAGCCCGTAGCCAGTGACTGGCAGAAGGGAGGGGCCCGTGGAGGGCAGGGTTTGCGGCGAAGGAGCGGTTTCGGGAGGCTGCGATACAGGCGTGGATTCCTCAGGAGGCATCGCCGTTGGGGACGGTATAATCTCCGGCGTTGGGGTCAGTGTCGGGCGGGGTTGCTGGGCATTGGCCAGAGGAGACGTCGCCAGCGCGCTCACAACCAGGAGCAGTGCGCCAACGATCAGCCACAATAGCAGGCCCTTCTGAATTCGGTTCATCGGACACCCTCCGGGTTGAGGTGACGGGTACAATGATAGTTTACTGCAAATTTCTATTTATGCAAGTGTCCACCCAAATTGTAGGACAACTGCTCGCAGTTGTCCTACAAAGCGGCCACGCCCAACGAAATTGGGACACACCCTCCCCCGCTGCCGCTGGACATTTGGTGAAAAATCGGTATACTTTTGCCTGAGGAAACCATCGGTAAAGAACCCCGAACCGATCAGGAGGCCCTCTATGCTCCGCCGTTTTGCTGTGATCCTGCTGGTGCTTTTCCTGGTCGCCTGTGGAGCCCCACCCAGGGCCACCGACCCTCTCCGGACCGCCCGGCAGCACATAGAGGCCAGCCGCTGCGCAGGCGTGGACCGCTACGCCCAGGCCGTGGCCGACCTGGAGGCTGCGCTCTCTGCCGACCCCCATCAGGTAGAGGCATACTACTGGCTCTTTGTCGCTCACCGCGCCCGGGGGGACTCCTCCGCCGCCGAACGGGCCCGGGCCGCGCTGGAGGAGGCCGTCGCCGCGGGGCGGGGCGGGCCCGCCGGACGCTTCTGGCTCCTCCGGCTCTACCGGGAAGCGGGGGACGGGGAGGCCGTCCAGCGTACCCTTTCGGTCATGGAGTCCGTCGCTGAAGCGACTCCCTCCGATGTGGAAGCCCGATACTGGCTGGGCCGCGCGTACTATGAGACCGGTCGGACCGACCAGGCGGCCCAGTCCTTCCAGCGCGTGCTGGAATTGAAGTCCGATCACGGGCTGGCCCACTTCTGGCTGGGGCAAATCTATGCCGAGCAGGGCCAACTGGAGGAGGCCCGGCGGGAACTGGACGCCGCCCTCCCCCACCTGACGGAGAAGGCCGCCGCCTACCACAATCGGGGCGTCGTCGCCTACCAGTTGGGGGACCTGGAAGCGGCCGTCTCCGACCTGCAGGCGGCCCTCAAAGAGGACCCGGAGGACCCCCGCTCCCACTACCAGTTGGGCGCGGTCTACCTGGCCCAGGCCATCCCCGCTAAACCCCTCGCCCTTCCCGACAGCGCACGGCTGGAGAACGCGCAGGAGGAGTTCACCCGCGCCCTCCAACTCTGCCCCGGCATGCCCGAGGCCCTCATCGGTATGGGCAACCTGCATCTCCTCCAGGGGGACGCGCAGAAAGCGCTGGAGGTGCTGAACCAGGTCCTGGAGCGGGAGCCGGACTCGCTGCAGGCCTGGTATGCCGTCGCCCAGGCCCAGGCCACGCTGGGCAACCGGGAAGAGGCCTGCCGCGCGCTGGATCAGTTCCTCTCCCTCTCCCCGCCCGCAGAGTGGGCCGAGCAGGCCGGAAAAATGAAGGGACAACTGGGATGCCCTTAGGGGAATGACCAATGACAAATGAC
>JAGHZG010000006.1 GCA_017743275.1 Chloroflexota bacterium
CATCAGGGTGGACTTGCCGGAGCCCGAAGGACCCATAATGGCGACCATTTCGCCGGGGCGGACGGTGAGGGAGACACCCCGCAGCGCGGGCACCTCCACCGTCCCCATCCGGTAGATTTTCACGATATTTTCCAGACGAACGACGGTCTTTTCCTCCATGCTCTACCGCCCGAACGGAAAGCCAAAACCGCCCGACGTGTTCGGCCGGATCAGCACCAGCACGTCCCCTTCGTTCAGGCCGCTCAGCACCTGGCTGTAGCCCTCGTAGCGGACGCCCAGGCGGACATCCACCCGCTCCAGTTCGCCGCTGGCCGTCTTTCGGTAGACGTAGGTCTGGCCGGTGGTCTGGTCAATCCGCACCACCCAGTTGGGGATCAGCAACTGGTCGGTCAACTCCTCCACGCGGACCGTCACGTTGGCCGACATCCCGGCCCGGACCGGGGCGTCGGTGGGGTCCAGCGCGATGATGACGGGATAGGCGACGGTGCCCTCCACCAGCGTGGCCGCCGGGCCGATGCGCTCCACTTTGCCTGTGAGGGTCACGTCGGGCAGAGCATCCAGCGTCACCTCTGCCGGCAACCCCACCCGCAGGCGGGCCACGTCCATCTCGTCCACGTTGACGGTGATGCGGAAGCCGGAGATGTCCACCAGCGAAATCGCGGGCAGGCCGGTGGGGGCGGTCTCGCCGACCACGATGTTGACCGCAGAGACGACGCCGTCAAAGGGGGCAGTGAGGGTGGCCTTCTCCAGGTTGCGGCGGGCGGCTTCGTACGCGGCGCGGGCCTGCTCCACTGCCGCCTCGGCGACGGTCAGTTCCTCCTCCGTCGGGCCGCTCATCGCCCGCTCCAGTTGCGCCCGGGCGCTCTCCACGTTGCTCCATGCCGCCGCCAGGTCCTCCGGAGATGCCCCCTTCGTGGTCAACTGGTAGTTGGCCAGTGCGATCTGGTAGTCCAGAGTGGCTGTCTCCAGGTTGAGGGACTGGGGAAGTGCACCGATGTCCGGTCGCCAGGAGACCGGTTCGTAGGCGGCGCGGGCCCGGTTCAGCATCACCTCGGCCCGCTTCAGGTTCGCCTCGGCGACGGCCTTTTCCTCCGGCGAGGGGCTGTTTTTGAGCCGCTGGTACTGGGCCAGCGCGCTGCGGTAGGCCGCTTCGGCGGCCTTCACCGCCTCGGGGCGGGGCTGTGCGCGCAGTTGGGCCAGTTGGGCCTGGGCGGATTTCAGCGCCGCCTCCGCCTGCCGCAAACTCAGTTCCAGGTCGCCCGTGTCCAGCCGGGCCAGCACCTGACCAGCGCGCACCTCGTCCCCGATCTGCACCGTCACCTCCGCCACCCGCCCCGGCGCGCTGAAGGTCAGGTCCACCTGGCGGATGGGCTCAATCCGCCCACTGGCGCTGACCGTTACCTCCAGGGTGCCCCGTTCCACTACCTCGGTTCTCTCCTCCGATGAGGGATTCCGGGCCGCCGCCTGCCGCCATACGAAAAAGCCGCCAACGACCAGAAGCGCGATGGCGGCCAGGATGATCCAAATCCTACGCCGTCTGCTCATTCTCCTCCTCCACAGGGGTGCCGCTTTGTATTTGCCGGACCAGTTCCAGCCACTGGCCCGCCAGTTCGCCGATGAGGTCGGCGCGGAGCAGCCAGAGCCCACCCTCAGGCCCGCCGATGACCAGGAGTTTCTCGCCGATCTGGATGCCCAGGTCTCGTCGGGCCTGGGCCGGGATGACCACCTGCCCGCGCTCACTGACCGTCACCGCACCGTAGAATTGAGGGCACGGTTTTCTTTCCATATCACCTTTTATCTTGTTTTTCTTACTTGCAAGACAAATTATACCACAAGGAGAGGGAAACGGCAAGTACGAAAGGCGCAGAGCAGGGCTTATCAGCGCTCTAATATTTTTCGTTCGTAGTCAGGCACGGAGCGCCAGCGGAGTGCCGTTCCGAGCCTTTTGGACGCCACTCCGCTTCGCTGCGTGGCTTACTACGAGCATCTTCGTAGAGCGTTGATAAGCCCTGGGCGCAGAGGGCACGAAGGGCACGAAAGACGCGAAAGGCGCGAAATATGGTCAGGACTGACGCAGTTGAGAGTTCTCAGAGAACGTGCCAGGCACTTCTGAAAGTGCCTGGCACGTTGGGTAAATCCTTCGTGTTCTTCGTGCCCTTCGTGGATTCACTTTGTTTTTTGTGCCTTCGGGTTTGAAGATCAACCGCGTTCATCCGCGCTGGTCCGCGTCCTCTAACAGTCGTCGCAGGATGGGAAGCGCGGCCTCCACCGCGCGCGCCCGGTGGCTGATGCGGTTCTTCACCTCTGAGGGGAGTTGGGCCATTGTACAACGGAACTCGGGGAGATAGAAGACGGGGTCGTAGCCGAAACCGCCCGTCCCTGCCGGCGCGGTGGCGATGATGCCCTCGCAGGTGCCCTCGGCGATGTAGAGTTCCCTCTGAGGAGTCATAATGACAATACAGCAGCGGAAGCGGGCGGTTCGTTGTTCCCAGGGGACGCCATCCAGACGGGCCAGCAGGGCCGCGATACGGTCGGCGTCGGAGCCGGGGATGTAGCGGGCGGAACGGACGCCCGGCTCGCCGCCCAGCGCGTCCACCTCCAGACCGGAGTCGTCGGCCAGGGAGAGCAGACCGGAGACCTCTACCCCGGCGCGGGCTTTCAGGGTCGCGTTCTCCGTGTAGGTCGTTCCTGTCTCCTGGACGTCTATCCGGTATCCCAGGTCGGAAGGAAATCGTATGGGGACAGGAAGAGAAGACAGCAGGGCCCGGTACTCCCGCATTTTGCCGGGGTTATTGGTCACGATGAGCAATTCTTGGGACAAAGAGCACTCCTGATCGGTGGAAGGGAGACCGCTTTTGTGAAAGCAACAAAGAGGTTTTATCACAAGGGAAGGGTTCTGTCAAGCCATCCTTTGGACGGCGACAAATCACTCCACTACTCAAAGCCTCAATTTGTGGTATAATCTCTCTGTCAATGTATCAGCAGGCAAACCCGGAATTCAGGTGAAGAAATGCCTTTTTGGAATCCCATAGACGCACTGCTGGGCCTCTTTTCCCTGGATATTGGCATTGACCTGGGCACGGCCAACACCCTGGTCTACGTGCGGGGCAAGGGGATTGTCATCAACGAGCCTTCGTGGGTGGCCATTGATCGGGATAGCCGCCGGGTCCTCTCCATCGGCGCCGAGGCCAAAGAGATGGTCGGGCGAACGCCAGCCAATATCGTCGCCATCCGCCCGCTGCGAGACGGGGTCATCTCCGAATTTGAGGTGACCCAGGCGATGCTGGACTATTTCATCAAGAAGGCGCACCAGCATATGTTCACCCCGATCCCCCGGCCCCGGGTGGTGGTGGGCATCCCCAGCGGGGTGACGGAGGTGGAGCGACGGGCGGTCTACGACGCGGCCATCGCCGCTGGAGCCCGAGAGGCCTATCTGATAGAGGAACCGATGGCGGCGGCCATCGGCGCCGGTTTGCCGGTCACCGAATCCCGGGGCAGCATCGTGGTGGACATCGGCGGCGGCACCACCGAGGTCGCCGTCTTCGCGATGGGCGGGATTGTTACCAGCGGCTCCATTCGGGTCGCCGGGGACGAGATGGATGAGGACATCATCCAGTACGCCCGCCAGAAGTACAACCTGATGATCGGCGAGCAGACCGCCGAGCGGGTCAAAATCGCCATTGGCTCCGCCTACCCGCTTCCCGAGGAGAAGACGATGCTCCTGCGGGGCCGTAACCTGGTCACGGGCCTGCCGGAGGCGGTGGAAATCAGCAGCATAGAGATTCGGGAAGCCCTCTCCGGTTCCGTCAGCCTCATTGTGGACCTGATTCGGGATACACTGGACGACACGCCGCCGGAACTGGTCGCCGACCTGATGGACATCGGCATCTGTCTGACCGGCGGGGGCGCGTTGCTGAAGGGGATGGCCGAGCGGGTCACCCAGGAGACCCACATTCGGGCATGGATAGCGCAGGACGCGATGACGTGCGTCGCCCGGGGGGCCGGAATGGTGCTGGAAAACGTGAACCTGTTGCGGCAGGTAGTGATGGCCACCGACCGCCGGGGGACGGAACTGGTCTCTTGACAGGACTTACGCCGTTAGCAGGAGAACGTGCCAGGCACTTCCAGAAGTGCCTGGCACGTCAGGAAGTAAATTGCAGGAGGTGCAGTGCGGCGCGGGACCTGGCGTTCCTGGCTTCCTCTGACGTTTCTCATCCTCTCCATTCTGTTCCTGGCCCTCCACGAAACCCGTATCCTGGCCTCCGTGGAGCGGGGCCTGCAGGTGGTCCTGGCCCCCCTTCAGCGCGCGGCGACCGCGCTGGTCACCGGTATCGGCGATCTCTCCCAGACTGTCCGGCAAGTGCGGGAACTGCGCGCCCGCGTGGCCGAACTGGAGGAACAGGTCAACGCCCTCACCATTGAGAACGTCCGCCTGCGGGAGTACGAGGCGGAGGTGGTGCAGTTGCGGGGGCTGCTGGGGTTCGTGGAGGCCAACCCCACCTGGGCCTTCCTGGGCGCGGACGTGGTGGGACGGTCGGCCTGCATCAACGCCCCCTGCGGCGACGTGGTGGGCCAGGAGCCCAACCCCTATCTGCGCTACATCACCATCAACGTCGGGCAGGCCGACGGGGTCGCCGTGGGGATGCCCGTGGTCACCGGCGGCGCCGTCCTGGTGGGGCGGGTCGCCGAGACGGGGCTCCACACCAGCAAGGTGCAGTTGATTACCGACCCGGGCAGCAACGTCGCCGCGATTCTCCAGCAGTCCCGCGCCACCGGCCTGGTGGTGGGCCAGCCCGACGGCTCCCTGCGGATGATCTACATCCCCCAGGAGGACACTGTCCAGGTGGGGGACGTGGTGCTCACGTCCGGCCTGGGCGGCGCTTTCCCGCGCGGCCTGGTCCTGGGACAGGTCTCCCAGGTGGTGAAACAGGACTTCGCTCTGTTCCAGGAGGCGGTCATCCATCCGGCCGTGGACTACCGCCGGGTGGAACTGACGCTGGTCATCACGCTGTTCCAGCCCCTGGTCCAGGAGGAGCCGGGAGAGTAGGAGGTGCCATTCTCACCCTCTACTTCGTCCTGCCATTGTTGACCCTGGCCGCCCTGGCCCAGAGCACCGCCCTGGCCGGGGTCTCCCTCTTCGGCGCCCGGCCGGACGTGGTCTTCCTGCTGGTCGCCGTCTGGGCCTTCCTGCGGGGCCCCGTAGAGGGCGCGGTCTGGGCCTTCATCGGCGGGGTGCTGTTAGACGTCCTCTCCGGCGGACCGCTGGGCGGTTTCACCCTGGCCCTTCTGCTGGCCGCGCTCATGGTCGGGCAGCAGTGGGGGCGGGAACTGGGCTCCACCGCGTTCCAGTTGGTCCTGCTGGTGCTGGTCGCCGGATTCCTCTCCCACGTCGTCCTGCTCCTGGCTATGAGCGCGACGGGCTACCCGGTGAACTGGCAGTACGGGCTCTCTCACGTTGCCGCGCCATCGGCTGTGCTCAACGCGCTGCTGGCCCTCACCGTCCATCCGCTCCTCTCCTGGCTGGACCGGCGGACCCGTCCAGAAGGATTCACGCTCCAATGACCCCACGACCGATGACAAAATGACCCGATGAACAAAATAAACAATCGGAAGAAAGGGGATAAGCCATCTGTTCCTCCTGAGCGCGGGCTGGCGCGCCGGCTGTGGTTGATGCTGACCGCGCCCCGTCTTCTGCTGGTGGGGCTGGTCCTGCCCCTGGTGCTGACCGTCTACTCTTTCCGTCTCTACCGCCTGCAGGTGGTGGAGACAGAGCGGTGGGTTGCCCGCGCCCAGGAGCAGCGGACCGAACTGGTCTCCCTGCCGGCCCCGCGCGGCCTCATCTACAGCCGGGACGGGGAACCGCTGGTGCGCAACGTCCCCGCCTTTCAGGTCGTTATCATCCCGGCCTACCTGCCGGAGGATGAGGTCCAGCGGGAGACGGAACTGCGCCGCCTGGCAGCACTGCTGGGAATCCCATATAGCCAGACCGGCGCACAACCGGGCCTGCGGGAGCGGGTAGACCGGGTGCTGGACGTCCGGTCTCCCGCCTATGCGCCCTACGACCCGCTGGTCGTCGCCACCAATGTGGACCGGAAGGTCGCCCTCATCATCGCTCAGGGGCAGGAGTTCGCCTTCCCCGGCGTCCGGGTAGACGTGGTCTCCCGGCGTCAGTACCCCTACGGTTCGCTGGTCTCCCAGTTGGTGGGCTATATGGGGGCCATTCCGGCGGAAAAGGTGAAGGAATACATCAACCGGGGATACGACCCCGCCACCGACCGCGTCGGCTACGCCGGGGTGGAAGCGACTATGGAGTCCTGGCTGCGGGGCATCCCGGGCCAGCGCGTCCAGGAGACAGACATCCTGGGCCGGATTGTGCGGGTGCTGGGGGATGAAATCCCGCCGACTCCCGGTCACAACGTCTACCTGACCATAGACCTCCAACTGCAGCAGGTGGCCCAGCAGGCGCTCCAGAAGGGAATGGACCGGGTCAACTCCCGCCGGGGCGTGGTCATCGCCATGAACCCCCAGACCGGGGAGATTCTGGCTATGGTCAGCCTGCCCACCTACGACAACAACCTCTTCGCCGAGGGTATCTCGCTGGAGGAGTATACCCGACTGTTGGAGGACCCGCACCGTCCTCTGCTCAACCACGCCATCGCCGACCTGTTGCCGCCCGGCTCCATATACAAGATTATCCCCGCAGCGGCAGCGCTTCAGGAAGGGGTGGTGACGGCGCGCACCCGCCTGAACTGCCCCGGCACCATTATGCTCCCGAACAAGTACTACCCCAACGACCCCGAGCGGGCCCAGCCCTTCTACTGCTGGAAACAGTCCGGCCACGGCTGGCTGGACATTGTCCAGGCCCTCGCCTTCTCCTGCGATATTTTCTTCTACCAGGTTGGCGGAGGATACGAGCGGTTCCAGGGACTGGGGCTGGACCGCATCGTCCAGTACTCCCAACTCTTCGGCCTGGGAGAACTGACGGGGATAGAACTGGAGCAGGAAGCGCCGGGGCTGGTGCCGACGGCCCGCTGGAAGCGGCTCACGGTCGGGGAGAACTGGTCCACCGGCGATACCTACAACCTCTCTATCGGTCAGGGGTATCTGCTGGTGACGCCGCTGCAGATGCTGAACGTCATGGCCGCCACCGCCAACGGCGGCACCCTCTACCGGCCGCGTATTGTCCACCACATCACCGACGCCCAGGGGAACGTGGTTCAGCCGTTCCGTCCGGAGATCATCCGCACCCTGCCCATCTCTCCGGAGAACTGGAGCCTCATCCAGCAGGGGCTGGAGGGGACGGTGGTCTACGGCACCGCAACCCGCGCACAGGTGGCCGGGGTGCGGGTGGCCGGCAAGACCGGTACCGCCCAGTTCTGCGACGACATCGCCCGCCAGATGGGCATCTGCCGGGAGGGCTTCGCTCAGCCGACCCACGCCTGGTTTATGGCCTACGCGCCGGTGGAGAACCCCCAGATTGCCCTCATCGTCTTCATCTACAATGGTGGCGAGGGCTCCAAGACGGCAGTGCCGGTGGCGCAGGAGATACTGAACTGGTATTTTCATAGACCATAGACGACAGACGACAGACCACAGACGACAGACGACAGACCACAGACCACTGACCACTAACGACTGACGGCTAACGGCTAACCACGAGGAGGCCCCAATGGAATCCTACATTGCCCAGATTGCCGCCCTGAAGCAGCGGTATCTGCCTGCCTTCTTCGCCCGACGCAACGTCGTCGCCTGCGGCATCGGCTACAAAATCCGGGAGGGGATACAGACCAGGGATCTGAGCCTGGTCGTCTCCGTCACCCACAAGGTCCACCCCTCGGCTCTGACCCCGGAGGACCTCATCCCCGCCCAGGTGGAGGGAGTCCCCACCGACGTGGTGGAACTGGGAGTGCTGCGGGCCTTCCAGGGCCCGCGCGACCGCTGGCGTCCGGTGGTGCCGCCGGGCGTCTCCATCGGCCACATCCACATCACTGCCGGGACCTTCGGCTGTCTGGTGCGGCGGGGGAGCGAACTCTTCATCCTCTCCAACAACCACGTCCTGGCGAACGTCAACAAGGGCAACCCCGGCGACCCCATCCTTCAGCCCGGCCTGGCCGACGGCGGGACGGCGGAGGACGCCATCGCCACACTGGCAGAGTTCGTCCCACTGGATTTCGGCACCACGGAGCCGGAATGCCGGATTGCCACCCTTCTGGCAACTGGCCTGAACAAACTGGCCGAACTATCGGGCTCCCGGCACCGCCTGGAACCGGTCCAGCAGACGCCGGGGATCAACCGGGTGGATGCGGCGCTGGCCCGCCCCCTGAGCGCCGACCTGGTCCGTCCCGACATTCTGGGTATCGGCGTCCCCACAGGCGTCGGGGAGGCCACCCTGGGGACGCGGGTGCAGAAAAGCGGACGGACGACAGGCCACACGACTGGCATGATCACCCAGATTGACGCCACCGTGCGGATTGACTACAACGGCCCCAGTGCCCTCTTTGAGGGCCAACTGGTCGCCTCGCCGATGAGCCAGCCCGGGGATTCCGGCTCCGCCGTCCTGGACGAGGACCGGCGGGTGGTGGGCCTGCTCTTCGCTGGCTCCGACGCGGCCACCATCATCAACCCCATCGCCGAGGTCCTGACCGCCCTGCGGGTAGAAATGGTGACTTGAACGTGCCAGGCACTTTCAGAAGTGCCTGGCACGTACCGGTGCGGAGTGTTTGTAGGCGCGAAGGTAAAATCAGTACCTGGTGCGCCAAAGTGGCTGTTGGTTCCCCTCTCCCCATCGCTTCGCTCTGGGGCGAGGGGGGATTGAAGAGGGGTTTTGCGGCGGGCGGCTTCGCCGCCCGCCGCAAAACCCCCTCCCTCATTCCCCTCCCCTCTCCCGCTGTGCGGGAGAGGGGAGGGGCCAGGGGAGGGGTGAGGGCACAGCCGGAGAAACCCTACCCTGTAGCGGGCAACGGATTGTCGGAATAATTTGTCAAGTTGCAATACGTCCGGGCGATTTGGCTCCGCTTTGCGGCGGGGCTGACGACAAGCCTGAGGTATCCGGTATGACGAACCATCTCTCCATCCACCCCGGCCTCATTGCCCTCTTCGGCTCCGGGGAGACGGCCCCGGCGGGCCGGGGGGTGCACGAGTATCTCTTCCGCCGCCTGAGGGCGCCGATCCGGGTTGCCGTCCTGGAGACTCCGGCAGGATTCCAGCCCAACTCCGCATGGGTGGCGGGCCGCCTGGCGGAGTTCATCCAGGAGCGGCTGCAGAACTATCACCCTCAGGTGACCATCATACCGGCCCGCCGGAAGGATGGGCCCCTCAGCACGGATGATCCTCTTCTCACTGCTCCTCTCCTGAACGCCAATTATGTCTTTATGGGGCCGGGAAGCCCCACCTACGCCGTCCGTCATCTGATGGGGACGCGCGCCTGGGCGCGCATCGTCGCCCGGCAGCGGCGGGGTGCGGTCCTGGCCTTCGCCAGCGCGATGGCCATCGCCGCCAGCGCCCACGCTCTGCCCGTCTACGAAATCTACAAAGTCGGTGAGGACCCCCACTGGCAGGCCGGGCTGGACCTTCTGGGCCCCTACGGCCTGGAACTGGCCATCGTCACCCACTGGGACAATCAGGAAGGGGGGGCCCATCTGGACACCCGCTACGGCTTTATGGGCCAGGAACGGATGCGGGTACTGGAGGCGATGCTCCCCCCCTCGGCCACGCTGTTGGGGATAGATGAACACACGGCGGTGGTGCTGGATTGGGCCGCCGGGGAGGCCCGGGTGATGGGCCGGAGCGGCGTCGTGGTCCGGCGGGGCGGGGAGGAGCGGCGCTTTGCCCGCGGGGAAGCGTTTCCGCTGGCGGTGCTGGGGGAGGTCCGCCTGCCCGCCCTGGAGGAGGGGCTTCCGGCGGAGGTGGTGGAGGAAGTGCTGACGGCAGAGCGGGCGGAGGAGTCGCTGTCGCCGGATGTGGCCGCGCGGGTAGAAGAGCGGGAGGCGGCCCGGCGCGCGCGGGACTGGGCCCGGGCGGACGCGATTCGGGACGAACTGGCCCGCCAGGGCTACATCGTGGAGGATGCCCCCCAGGGCCCCCGCGTGCGGCGGAGGATCGTAGCGAGGTGACGGTCACCTGGGAGGTGACCGTCACCTTCTTCTCTACCGGTTGCGGAGGACCAGAGGGAGATAGATGTAGAAACGTTCCAGATCGGTGCGGAAACTCCACACATAATCCGGCGATAGCGAGTTGCCAGCCAGGTCTTTGACCCCGCCCGTCACCGTCACCGTGTACCGCATGGTGTACCGAAGCGGCTGGCGGAGAGAGAGGGTCGCCTGGCACTTGATCCCATCGTAATCCACCCTGACGGGGATCTGCACCCCATTGCCGTCCACCTTGCGTATGGTCGTGGGGGTCACCGTGGTGGCACTCACCGGTTCCGAGAACTGCACGATGACAAAGGGCGCGTAGAGCGGGCCGGATGTGTCCGTATAGACCGGCCGGGCGATGGGAACAACGCCGACTGCACCACCGCGGGGCTCGGTCCAGTAAATCTCCGGTGGAGTTGTATCTCCCAAAGGCCGGACCGTAATCTGCACCTCTGCCGGGCGGCTTTCGGTGATGCCGTTGCTGGCCCTGAAGGTGAAACCGTCCACCCCGACAAAGTTGGCCGCTGGCGTGTAGGTCGCCGTGGCGCTAAAGACGCTCAGGTAGCCATAGAGCGGCCCGGTCGCAACAGTGAAGGTCAGCGGCCAGCCGCCCACATCCAGGCCCTGCAGCGGGATGGATACCGGCTGCATATAATTCGTCTCCACCCTCTGGGGGATGGCCGCCACCGGCTGAATGACGTTCACCACCGGGTTGGTCGGCGTCTCTTCGGGCACGCTGGGGAAGTAGACCACTGCCTGATTGATGACGGGCGTGCCGCCGGGCAGGTCGCTCCGGAGTCGGATGGTGAAGGAGACGACACCTTCGGAATCCGGCGCGCCTTTGGGGCCCAACTCGCCGATGATCCAGATGATCTTGCGGCTGGATGGGATGTACCGGCCGCCGCCATAGATGGTCAGCGTGCTGGCGTCAAACGGGTCGCCGAGTTGATCGGTGATATAAACGCCGTACGCGCGCCCCGCGCCCTCATTCTCGTAGGTAATGGTGTACGTGACCCGCTGACCGGGCAGCAGATCCCCCTCAGGCCCATACAGAGCGTTGGGGTCGCGGGCCGGAAACAGGCAGGTCTTCTTCCTATCTTGACCGCCCGACGCGCTGCTCCGGACTGTCAGCGCCTGAGTCGTCCCGGGCGGACACGGGTCTTTTCCGGCTTCGCGGCAGCGATCCCAAGGATTGCCGCCGATGCCCCCCACACAAATCGTGCAGAAGGGACAGTACCACGCCATTTCGGCCTGGCTGGGCTCATACATCCCTCTGGACGGGTTGCAGGGTATCTTCCAAACCCCTTCTGACGGCGACCACCACACCCTCTTACACTCGTACTTGTGGTCTTTGCACCTGCAGGCATCGGGGTCTGTCCTGTATTGTCGGTAACAATCCAGCACGGAGCGGACAATGCCTGCGCCCGGTACCTGGATAAGGCAATCCACCATAGCCCCGGAGTCGCCGGTGGCGATCCAATCAACGCAGGCCTGGATCGTCTGCATACGACCGATAACCTGGACGATCTCGCCCAGAATTGCGCCGCCCACGTTTTCCACGGCGCAATTCAGCAGGCAATCTCACTGACCAAAGGAAAGCGCTCCGGTCCCCATTGCCTGGGCCGTGCGATTCCATTGCTGGTATTCGCCGGTCTGGGTGTTGATGGTGATGCCGCCGCTGGCGGTGGCAATGGCGACAGACGTGCGGTCCACGGTCAGGGCCATCGCCACCGTGCTGCCATTGCCGCTGACACACACCCCATGGACGCTGTTATCGTCAATCGCGTGGCCTGCGAGTTGCACATCACTGCTGGCCCCCGTAATATTCAGCGCGCAGTCTCCGGCGTTCGTGAACGTTGTGTTCGTGATGGCTACCTGGCTGTTGATCACGTAGACGCCGGTTTCGCGGGGATCGGTGCCGATGATACACCCGATGCCGCGCACCTGTCCGCCTTCCATCCGGAGGCCATCGGTCAACGCGTTGTGGACCGCGATGATGCTGCGGGTACCGATGCTGGTCCATTCGCCGCCGCCGTTGAGCACGCTGGTGTGGCTCAATACGGCAGAGCCACCGTCAATGACCAGGCCCTTCCACTGACACGGTGCAGCCACACGTGAGGTCAGCGTGATCGGCTCGGAAGGGGTGCCTGGGGAAACCAATCGTCCTTTGACGGTCAGTTCATAGCCGTGTGCCATCAGCGTGATCCCGGGCTCGATCGTCAGGGTGACGGCCGGCGGGATGGTAAAGTCGCCTTCCAGTTGGTAGGCCTGCATCACCGGCTGGCGCGTCAGGGTCACGTTCGGGTTGGACATCATCGCCCCCGTCGCCAGCACGATCCGGTCGCGAATGTTGCCGGTGATGACGTTGTGGGTCAGCGTGACCACGCTGGCCCCGCCGGTGATGAAGATGGGGGCATCCTTGTAGTCGTACGTCAACTGTGTCCCGTTGCCGGTGAACAGCGTGTCGCTGACGACCACGCGGCTGTTCTCTACGTACAGGCCGTAGTCGCTGTCCCAGGTCCAACTGCGGTTATCGCGCACCTGGCTGCTTTCCAGGCGCACCTCGCCCGTCAACACATTGCGCACCGCCACCGCTGCCCAGATGCCGGCGTTATTCCGGGTGCTGCTGCGGCGGACAATCACGTTGCTCAACCGGCCCGTACCACCGTCGAAAAGCAACCCCTTCCATTGGGCATCCCAGCCTTCGGACACTGAGGTGAAGGTGATGGGCTGAGAGGGTGTGCCGATCGCTTCCAGGCGACCCAAGACATCCACTTCAATGTCACAGTTACCCATCACCGTCACCCCCGGCTCAATCGTCAGAGTGACACCCCTCGTCACAACGACGTCGGCGGTGAGGATGTAGGGGCTGCCGGCCGCAGTCCAGGTGGTGGATTGGGTGATGACGCCACCGACGTAGGTAGTACTCAGTGGCCGCGCATGGGCCATCGGCGGGTGCGTGGCCTGGCTGGTGCTCGTTGTCACCCATCCCAGGGCCAAGAAGAGGAGCCCAGCCAACGCCAGACTGAGCCCCAAGCCAGCCCATTGTCGTTTGCCTGTCTTTTGAACGTTCATTTTGCACCTCCTGACTTCACTGCAAAAAGGTCTCTTTACCGCAGAGACCGCAGAGTACGCAGAGCAATATTAAAGAAAACCTCTGCGCTCTCTGCGTTCTCTGCGATTAGTTTTTGCAGTGGACTCACCTCCTCTTGGGTTTGAATGGTCGCCAATACACTTCTCGCCCGCAGGCGGGGATTCCTGAGCCGGGGAGGCCAGCCGGTGTAGCAGGGCCAGCAGGGCTTGCTCGTCCGGGAAGGGCTGCGCTTTCCCTTCCGGCATGGGCCGCAGGTCGCCGCGCAACGCTTCCGGTTCGGCTGAATCGACCAGCAGGCGCAGGATGAAGGTGCGGATGACGCGCAAGGTGTCTCCTGGGACGGGGTGGGATGAGGTGACAGTCACCTTTCAGGTGACTGTCACCTTCTTGTCTGTCCGTATTGTACCAGGAGGGACTGCCAGAGGACTGACAGCGGGGAGATGTCAGAGGATAGATAGCCCGACGGTTTACCGTCGGGCTGAGTGCAAACAGTTTTCAGACAATCGTAACTATTCAGCCGCTGACTGAAGTCAGCCTTCTTGGGCCTGCG
>JAGHZG010000007.1 GCA_017743275.1 Chloroflexota bacterium
CTTAGGACTGCTCATCCTGTGCCTGCTGGCGGTGTTTGGCATCATGTTGATTCGGGGTAACTATTCAGCGGAGAACGTGCCAGGCACTTCTGAAAGTGCCTGGCACGTTCAGAAGCAGTAGTATTACCAACTCCTAATGAGGACAAGTATCGGCGCAGGCCGACACATGGCGCGAATCGTCCAGGGAGAACGATTTCAATTGCTCTCCCGGAGGAGGCGGTTATTTGGGAACACAACCAATTTTACCAACAGGTGAACAATCACGAACACAAATAGGGCTTGACAACTGCGACGATTTCCGTATAATATAGTGCGGGCGACGTAGCTCAACGGCAGAGCAGGGGACTCATAAGCCCTTGGTTGGGGGTTCAAATCCCTCCGTCGCCACCA
Source organism: Chloroflexota bacterium (assembly GCA_017743275.1). GTDB lineage: Bacteria > Chloroflexota > Anaerolineae > B4-G1 > DUEL01 > SpSt-77. The sequence goes on from JAGHZG010000007.1 coordinate 391, forward strand.
GTGGAAATATAAACGCCCCACCCGGTGTGTGGGGCGTTTGTATTTTCGGGCATCACTCCGGCCTTTCGGGCTCTGAGGCCTTGCGCCAGCCCAGATGGGCCAGAAAAGCCCGGTCCTCCTCGGTCAGAGGAGCCCGCTCCAGCAAGTCCGGGCGGCGTTCCAGGGTGCGCCGCAGGGCCTGCTCCCGCCGCCAGCGGGCAATCGCCGCGTGGTTGCCCGAAAGGAGCACCTCCGGTACCGCCCACCCCCGAAAGACCGCCGGTCGGGTGTAGTGCGGATATTCCAGCAACCCCCAGGCATAGGAGTCCTCAAACGTCGCCCCGGGGTCTCCCAGGACCCCCGGCAGGAGGCGGGTGACGGCGTCTATGATGACCATCGCCGCCAGTTCGCCCCCGCTCAGGACGTAGTCCCCGATGGAGATTTCGTCGGTCGCCAGGTGCTCCCGTACCCGTTCGTCCACCCCCTCGTACCGGCCGCAGATCAGCACCAAGCGACGATAGCGGGAGAGTTCCCTGGCTACCTCGTGAGTGAAGAGCCGTCCCTGAGGGGAAAGGAGAATTACAGGGACGCCTTTCTCGTCTCCCAACACGGCCTCTACGGCGGCGAAAATGGGTTCGGGCTTCATCACCATCCCCCCGCCGCCTCCGTAAGGGGCATCGTCTGTTATGCGGTGACGTCCGGTGGCGTAGTCCCGGATGTTGTGCAGGTAAACGGAAATGAGCCCGCGCTCCTGAGCCCGTTTGATGATGCTCTCCTGCAGCGGGCCAGTAAACATCTCCGGGAAAAGGGTCAATACGTCAAACCGCATCGTCTTTCAGGATGTCCTCTTGATCCCGTCCTTCCTCCACTGCGGCGAGGGCCGACGGGAGCAGTTCCCGCAGTTCCCAGGGGATCAGGACGACTCTTTGCCCCTCTACTGTTCCGTCGCTGAGCAGTCCATAGAGCCGCAGGCGCCCCATCAGAGTTTTCGGCAGGGCATAATACCAGTCCTGGCTGTCCTCCACGTCATTCCCGTAGCGGGCCGTGAATTCGTCCCAGGGGAAAATGCCGCCCGCAGCCAGAACGTCCCGCAGGGCCCGCCGCTCGTCCGCCTCCAGTTCGGCTACCGCCTCCTCCAGACGCTCCGGGTCCGTGATGGCCTCCACCAGGTGCTGGATCAGAGGCTCCTTGCGAAGCCCGACGTAGGGGGCAGAGTAGGTCCGGGCCGTCGCGACCAGCGATTCCCGGCTCAGCCGTTCCAGGCACTGGCGGAGCGAAGCATCGGGCGGGATGGGACGATTCCGCTTTCGCTCCCGATACTGGCGGGACCGCTGAGCAAGAATGTATAGGCCAGAATCGGGCTCCCGCAGTGCCAAAATCCAATCCAGTTGATGGAAGCGTTCATCATCCGGATTCCAGCTCAGAGCGGTCGTCACGTAAAAGCGGGCCAGAGCCAGGTCTTCTTCGTGGAGGCTGATCGCCGTCAGCGCTTGAAGGTATCTCAGAAACTCCCACAGGGTGAATTCCTGCCGGTCCGCCAGGACTTCCAGGCACTGGCGGGCCGCCGGGATGTCTCCCCGGTCCAGCGCGAGCAGGGCCAGCCCGGACCAGCCTCCCGCGTGCCGGGGGTCCAGTTCCACCGCTTTCCGGAAGTACGTCTCCATCTGGGACGGGTCGTCGGCCCACACCAGCGCCAGGAACGCGCAGAGGTCTGGGTTGTTCGGAGCGAAGGAGAAGATTTTCTCCGTCAATTTCTGCGCATCCTGGAGTCGGCCCTCTTTCATAGCCTGAACCACCTCCTCGGCCATCTCCATCGCCTGCCGGGGGTAGCGGTCGGGTTCAACCTCTACAATCTTCCAGCGCGGGACCCTCAGCCGCCGCCACTCCTGCCGGACCTCGTCCCAGAGTTCCACCGGTTGGGAAACGTCCATCAGGCCCGCCTCATCCAGCGACTGCAACGCAACCATCCGTTCCGCCAGTTTCCCTTTTTGGGAAAAAGCGAAGCGCCGGAGTTCCTCCACAGCCTCCGGAGTGCCCAGGAGGGCGAGAATGTCTATCCACATGAAACGGGATCTGGACTCCTGGAACAGTTGGACCAACTGGGAAAAGACGATGGGGTAACGGGCGACCAGTCCCCGTAATCGTTTCTGGAAGGGTTTTCGGCCTATCTCCCCACTGCTCCATAAGGTCAGCAGTTCATCAAATTCATAGACTGCGCGCCGGGGCATCAAATGTCCGAACTGGAAGGTGGGATACCGGTCGGCGATCCCCGGTCCAGGCGCTTTCCGGTTCGCGGCCGACATCAGGGCAGAGAGGGTCTCTACCGGTCTGCCCGAGTATGACATCGCTCGTTCCCAAAGCCGTAGGGCCGTCCGAAAATGACCCAGGTTGGCAGCGGCGGAACCGAGGACAATCAGGCCGGGCCCATCCGCTATCTCCTCAACCAGATGGCGATGCTGGCGATACAGACGGTATATTCCCTCATCATCGTTCAGGTATCCCAGCGTCACAACCGCATTTTCCAGGTCCACAGGGGAATCATAGGATAGAGACCGGAGCGGCCGGGCCGCCGTCTCGGCCGCCTCCCGGTTGCCCAGGGCAAGATATGACCGGACCAGAAGGGGGATCGCGGCGTCCAGGTCCGGGAAGTCCTTCAGGAGTCGTTCGGCCACTTCTATGGCCTTCCGGGGTTGCCCGTCCATCAGCAGAATTTCCCCCTCTATCCCCCGGGGGGTAGGCCAGCGCGGGGCAAGAGAGGAAGCCCGGCGGAGGTGACGAAGGGCAGAGGAAAAGTCTTCCGCCTCCCCTGCCCGCCTCCCCAGTTCCAGTTCGTACATGGCCTCTTCCGCCCGGTCCAGAGGCAGGTCTTGCGCTTTGGCGAAATGGGTCAGCAGTTCCCCCAGTCCATCCAGAAGGTCTTGTGCCTCCTCTACCAGTTCTTGGGGCAGGATGTCCCGGTACTCCACAAACTCCCGCAGCGAGCGCCAGGCGTGGGCCGTCAGGTCCATCTCGTTATACATCATCCCCAGAAGGTAGTAGGTGAGCAGGTTATCGGGGTCGCGCCGCTGCACCTCTTCCAGGGTTAGCATCGCCTCCTGCGGGTTCCCCAGGCTGGCCAGCAGAAGTCCCCGGACCATCAGGAGTTCCGGTCGGCGCTGGAGATGCAGGGGGGCCTCGTCCAGAACCTGCAGGGCCTCCTCAAATTTCTCTTCTTCCTGCAGAGCCCGGACCCGAGAGAGAATTTCTTCCAGTCCAGACCCCCGCGGGCTCAGCGGTGGCTGGGGGTGGCGGCGTTTGGGCTTTTTGGCCATAGTGCTCCTTTTTGCGGATCGCGTATCGCATATCGCAAATCGCGTATCGCGTATCGCTTATCGCTTATCGCATATCGCTTATCGCGAATCGCGTATCGCTTATCGCGAATCGCTTATCGCTTATCGCGCATGGGGTTTGAATGTAGCACAGGCCGCCAGGCACGTTGACGCAGGCTAAAGCCTATGCCACGCAGGCTGACAGCCTGCGCCACAAAAAATTTGGTGCTACTATCCAACGCCCGCGCTACTTTCACGTCACGGTTCACGTTTCACGGTTCACGTTTCACGGATCACCGTCGCAGCCCCCTCCAAACCCGCTCCGGGGTCAGGGGGAATTCGTGGAACCAGACGCCGGTGGCGTCGCGGACGGCGGCGATGAGGGCCGGCGCGGCCGGAATGAACGGCATCTCCCCCATCCCCCGCGCGCCCCAGGGCCCGCGCGGGTCCGGCCTCTCCACCAGGAGCGACTCCACTCGCCCCGGGATGTCCAGCGCGGTGGGGATCAGGTAGGTGCTGAGCCGGTCGGTGAGGACCTGGCCCTGGCGAACGATAAAGTTCTCCACCGTAGCCCAACCCAGGCCCATCACCACCCCGCCCTCTATCTGCCCCTCCACCAGTTGGGGGTTGACCGCCTTGCCCACATCGTCGGCGCAGACGACGCGGGGAATCCGAATCTGCCCGGTCTCGGTATCCACCTCCACCTCCACCGCCTCCGCCACGTAGCCGTAGGCAAAATTAGGGGTGCCGTAGCCCGTTTCCGGCTCAAACTGGGTGGTCTTCGGGGCCAGGTAGGTGTATTCGGCGACGGCCGGACGCTCCTCCGCGCGCCACTTCTCCAGCGCGGCCGCCGCCGCCCCCCGCACAGCGTTCCCGGCCATAAAGGTGGTCCGGGAGGCAGAGGCGGAGCCGGAACTGCCGGGACTGGTGGCGGTATCCGAGGGGACCAGGCGCACCCGCTCTACCGGAATCCCCAGCGCCTCGGCGGCCATCTGGGTGATGACGGTGTGAGCACCCTGCCCCACTTCGGCGCTGCCGATATAGACGACGGCCTCTTCTATCTCCCCTTTCCCACGCAGTTCCACCTTCACCCAGCAGTTCTCCTGGTAGCCGAAGGAGAAACCGACGTTCTTGAAGCCTGCGGCGAAGCCGATGCCCCGGCGGACCGGGCCGGAGGGCTGGGGGAGTTCGGGCCTGCGCCAACCCGCATCTGTTTTGGTCCATCCCGCCGCCGCCGCGCAGCGCTCCACCACCTCCAACAGGTTGACGCCACCGGGAATGGGAGTGCCCATCGCGGTCAAACTCCCCTCCCGCAGGAGGTTACGGACCCGCAATTCTACCGGGTCCATCTCCAGCGCCTCGGCCAGTTTGTTCATTTGCGTCTCGGCCAGGAAGATGCCCTGGGGCGCGCCGAAGCCCCGCATCGCCGCGCTGGGCGGGTTGTTGGTGTAGTAGGCGTCCACGTCCACCTTGACGTTAGGGATTTCGTAGGGGCCAGTGCAGGTGACGGTCAGGTTGCCCATAACTTTGTTGGTGGTGTAGCAGTAGGCGCCGCCGTCGGCGACAACGCGCACTTCGGCGGCCACCAGTTTCCCGTCCCGCGTCGCGCCCCACTTGCAGCGGGCCCAGACCGGATGCCGTTTACCGTGCCCGATGATGGACTCCTCCCGCGTCCAGACAATTTTCACCGGACGGCGAAGTCTCCAGGCCGCCAGGGCCAGGACGATCTGGACGGACATGTCCTCCCGTCCGCCGAAGGCGCCGCCGATGGCCGGATAGACCACCCGAATCTGCTCCGGGGGGATGTCCAGCGCGTGGGCGATCTGGCGTTGGTCCTCCCAGGTCCACTGCCCGGCAACGATGACCGTCACCCGCCCCTCCTCGTCTATGTAGGCCAGGCCGGCCTCCGGTTGAAGAAAGGCGTGCTCTTGAGAAGGGAGGCGATATTCGGCCTCTACAATGACGTCACACTGGGCCCAGGCGGCGTCTACATCCCCCTTGCGAATCTGGTGGTGACTGATCCAGTTCCCCTCCGTCCGGAGTTCCGGATGGATAGGGTTGGGAGCACGGGGCGGGTGGAGGGGATAAGCGTCCGGCTTCATGGCCTCCAGAGGGTCGGTGATGACGGGGAGATCCTGGTACTCCACCCGGATGAGGTCACGGGCGCGGGCGGCGGCCTCCTCCGTCTCAGCGACAATGAGGGCCACCTGGTCGCCTTCCCAGCGGACGACGTCGGCGCCGGGTTTGGCGGAGCCGGGCCCGCAGAGGACCGGCTGGTCGGGGGTCTGCAGGCCGTACTCGTTGACGGGCACGTCCTTCGCGGTGAAGATGGCGACGACACCGGGGACCCTCTCCGCCTCGGCGGTGTCTATGCTCAGGATGCGGGCGTGGGGCCGCCCGGCGAAGAGAATCTTGGCGTGCAGCATGCCTGGCATGGAGAAGTCACCGGGATAGAGGGCCTCGCCAGTGACTTTGGCGCGGGCATCTACCCGGGGGATGGATTGGCCGACAATCTGTTCGGGCATCGGTAGACCTCCTCGGGAAACGTGAAACGTAAGACGTGAAACGTAAAACGTGAAACGTAAAACGTAAAACGTGAAACGTAAGACGTGAAACGTAAGACGTGAAACGTGATGCGTGAGTTAGAACAGGGCCAGTTGGCGTACGCAGGGGGCAGTTTCGGCCAACGCCTTTCCTATTGCCTGTGCTTCCCCTGCCATTTCTTCCACCAGTTCGGCCAGAAAATCCTCCCTGGCGTCTATCGTTCCCTCCGCAACGGCGCGGGTGTAGAACTCCACCGTCTTACCCATAACCACGGTGAAGACGTCCACCGGGTTCACCAGGAGCCCGGAGGCCAGGGTCCGCCCAATCCAGACCTCCGCGTCGGCCAGAATAGACCTTATCGGAAATAGGACACGGATGCACACGGATGGGTACGGATGAACACGGATTTTGCTTTATTGGCTTCACTGTAACTACCTACCCGGCCGGCTTGTCGCTGTGCGCTGATGGGAAATCAGCCTCCCCTGGGCACGCTGTGCCGGGCGTCGGCCTGCGCCGACGCCCCCGGTCGGCGAAGGCCGACCGGAGGCCGAAGGCCTATGGCGGACGACTTTTGTCGGTACGTAGGTAGTTATCAAAAATCCGCCGAATCTGTTCTCGTCTCTCCGACTCCATAGGCCATCATCACGTTTCACGTTTCACGTTTCACAGAATCGCCTCCCAGCGCCCCGCCAGTCTCTCCATGACCTGGGGGAGGGTGGTGTACTCCATTTCCTCCATCGGCAGCCGGTGGGGCTCAAAAGGGCCGTGGCGCCGGAAGTGGTCGGCGATGACGTTGCAGAGACGGCGCGCTTCGTCAAAGCCGGGGTCGTCAAACATATCCCGGGGCCCCACCAGCCGCCCTCCGGCAATCTGGAAGCCCAGGCAGACGACGCGCGGTGGGCCGTCAAACCGGCTGGGGGTGGCATGGTAGAGCGGTACGGGCATCAGCGGGCCGTAGTGGGAGCCCCGCATCCAGCCTTCCACGATGTGGGGCATGGTGAACGGCTCCAGCACCTCCCCGACGGCCGGAAAATCCCCCTGGCTGCGGACGATGCAGACGGGGTCGTCCTTGCCCACATACCGCCCGGCGATGAGAGCAAGACGCTGAGTGGAGGAAACGGCGGCAATCTCGCCCTTTTTGGTGTAGACGGCCTTGACCATGTAACGGCCCGGCGCGCCGATGAAGACCAGCAGGTCGTAGAGTTCCTCCGGCGTGTCAAAGAAGACCCGCCGATTCTCCTTGACATCGTGGACCTCAAAGCGAAAGCCGTCGTGCATGGCCGGGGAGATAACCAGACCGGCGGTGTTGAAAGGGTCGGCGAACATCCTGTAGAGGGGGAGATTCCAGGCCCCGGCGGAGGTTTTATCCGCCATAAAGATGAGCACCGGCTCGGAGGGCCGCTCCGTGAACTCCATCTCCGCCACGCCGGGGCCCATGCCTTTGACGTTACCAGCGAAAGCGTCCGCCAGCAGGTCCTGCCCGGCGCCGTAGAGTTTCAGCCCTCTGGCAACATCCGTGCAGGCCTCAAAGGTCTCCCATGCCAGGCGGTGAATCTCCGGGCTATCCACCCCCTTCCGATGGGTCATGACGAGTTGCAGGTCGTCGCCACAGGCGGTGACGTGAAAATCTACGATGAGGTCATCCTTCACCGCCGCTTCCAGTCGGTCCTCCGCCTCCTCTATCAGTTCGTCATAGACGCTGGAGTGGCCAACGAACCCGCCAACGTCGGCCTTGATGACGCTGAGGGTGATACGGTCCATCTTTCCCTCCTCTGTTCTGTCCGGTCTGTCACAGTGGGGTTTCGTAGCACAGGAGGTAACTACCTGCCCGAATCGGCTTGCAGGTAACGTAGCGCAGGCTGTCAGCCTGTATGCAGGCCTGGCGGCCTGCGCTACAGGGGCAATATCTTTGCTGCATCCTGGATAGCGCTTGCCCAGAGGATCCCTGGGAGGTAGTTACTACGGGAGTAAGTATTCACGCCGATTGAAATCGCCCTTCCTGGACACTTTGTGCCAGGTGTCGGCTTTCGCCGACACGCTTCCCATTTGTGTGAAAGGGCAGCGAAGCCGCCGCTCCCAACCCCCTATCGGCGCTACTTGAGTTTCTCCTCCCCACCGAAGGGCCGGTAGGGGCTCAGTTGATCCAGAATCTCCCGGTCTTCCGGGGTGAGGCTGTTTTGTACCATCCGGGTCAGAAGGACGCCGACGCCCGGCCCCAGCATGTACCCCTGTCCGCACATCCCGACGGCATAGATGTACCCCTCCAGTTCCCGCGCCCAGCCGATGATGGGAAAGCCGTCAGGGGTCATCGGATAAAGGCCCCGCCAGGTACGCCGCACTTTGATGTTGGCCAGTTTCGGCACCAGGTCCACCATCCGCCGGGCAATCATAGGCAGGAAGACGGAGGTCTCCCGGCGGTCGGTGCCGATGATGGGTGGTTCAGGGGTGATGCAGAAGACAACGGGGCCGGGCTTGTGCTGGTAGAAGTAGTAGTTCTTGGAGCCCTCAGCGGGGCGGATGTCCACCACCATCGGCTCCAGGAAACGGGCGACAGGTTCGGTGATGCCCGCCTCATGGCAATCCGGGGTCACGGGGACGTCCAGCCCGGCCATCTGGGCCACCGCCCGCGCCCAGGGGCCGGCAGCGTTGATCACCACCTCGGTGGCATAGCCGCCCCGGTCGGTCCGCACGCCCACGACCCGTCCCCGGCGGCGGATGATGCCGGTGACCCGCTCTCGGAAGTGGAACTCGGCGCCCCGCTCCCGCGCCCGTATGTAGAACGCGTGCGCTGTCAGCAACGGAGAGGCTGAACCGTCACCCGGGGAGTACGTCCCGCCGATCAGCCCCTCCGGATTCAGGTCCGGGATGACCTGCAGAAGGTCGTCCCGGTCCAGCCAGCGGATGTTCAGCCCGTAGGACTGCTGGACTTTCAGCAGGCTCTTGAGGACTTGCTCCTCCTGCTGCCGGTAGGCGACGAAGGAGTACCCGCCCTGGTACCATTCAATGTTGTCTCCATAGATCTCCTCCCAGGTGGAGAAAATCTCTATGGACTTCAGGCAGAGGCGGATTTTGGCGGGGTCAGAGTGAGTGGCGCGGATGCCGCCGATGGCGGCCTTGTTGGAGCCCTGTCCGGGACTGGCGAACTGGTCAATCACCAGAACTTTCAGGCCGGCATCGGCCATAAAGAACGCTGCGGGCAGGCCGATGCTCCCGGCGCCGACAATCACGACGTCGTAGGTCTGGGTGGTCACAGGAGACCTCCGGGAAGCGTGAAGCGTGAAACGTGAAACGTGAAACGTGAAACGTGAAGCGTGAAACGTGAAACGTGAAACGTGAAGCGTGAAGCGTGATGTCAGGGGACGGTGCCACCACACGAGGCGTAGTTGGCGTTGTGTTCTGCTTCGGTGCGGGCGAAGAGGTGGCTACCGTCGTTCTTGTGACAGTCGGCGATGAAGTAGAAGTAGTCGGTCTGGGCCGGGAAGGCCGATGCCTGGATGGATGCCAGGCCCGGACTGCAGATGGGGCCCGGAGGCAGGCCGGGGTAGCGGTAGGTGTTATACGGGTGGTCTATGTCGGCCAGGGAGTTGATGCCCAGTTCGTCAAAGTAGAGCCGACGCCACCAGGTCCCCCTCCGTTCGTCGTAGCCCAGGGCATACTGGACAGTGGGGTCGGCGTTGAGAAGCCAGCCGTTCCGCAGCCGGTTAAAGAAGACGCCGGCGATGATGGGCCGCTCCTCCGGAATGACCGCCTCCCGCTCCACCAGCGAGGCCAGGGTGACCAGTTGGTGGACGGTCAGGCCCTGGTTGGCGGCGCTCAACCGCATCTCCTCGGTCACCCGCGCGTCAAAGATCGCCAGCATGCGCGCCACCACGTCGTAGGCCGTCACCTCCTCCGGCAGGCGGTAGGTCTCCGGGAACAGGTATCCCTCCAGCGTGGCCTCCGGCGGCAGGTCGGCCAGGAAGGGATAGTTCTTCAGGTCGGTCTCCCGCCAACCGATGGTCGCCAGGGCGATGAAATCCGCCTCGGGGATGCCGGTCTGGGCGGCGACGGTGGCGGCGACCTCCTCCAGGCGGAGCCCCTCACGGACCGTGAGCACCCGCTCCGGGCGCCGACCGCTCTGCAGCGCCTCGGCGATCTGAGGGATGGTCATCGTCTGGCGCAGGGTGTAGGTGCCGGCCTCCAGGCCAGCGTCCATGCCCTTATACTGCAGGTATCGCCGGAAGAGTTCAGCGTTGGAGATGAGGCCGGCCTCCTGGAGCCGCCGGGCCACCTCCGCCGCGGTCTCGCCGGGCTGGACGACGAAGGTGACCGGGGTGTTATCGGTGCCGGCGGGGCGCTGGAGTTCCTCCGCGTGCATCTGGATGTAGGTCTCCAGAGCAACCTCTCTGGGGGAACCTGCTGCGCTGATGTTGCAGATAGAGAGACCCAGCGCTCCGGTCTGGCGGAACGCCCAGAAACTCCCGCCAACGATGACCCCAACCGAAGCCAAAGCCAGCAGAAAGGCAACAACGCGGGTTGTCTGTTTCATTCTCACCTCGTCGGAGTACCGAAGGCACAAAGGGGAGTGGACATTGGCAATGCCTTGTGTCTTCGTGTCTTTGTGGTGATTTCTAACCGACAGGAGCGGGGACGCGCGGGCCAATCAGGGCGATCTGAGATAGTGGCAGGGATTCCACTTCCAGCCGGGTCAGGTTGACGATGCGGCTGGCATGCTGGATGTCAATTCCGACCAGATGACCGTCGGCATCAAAGTCCAGCACCACGCCCGGCGCGACCTCCCGCGAATCCACGCTGGTCCGTTCGGAAAGGTCAATGTAGAGCGAATCGGTATCTGGATAGTAATGGAATTTCACGGCTTCACCTGTTTTCTGGCTTCCAGGAACCCCTGCAGCAGGACGGCGGCTGCGACGGCGTCCACTTCGCCGCGTCGTCGGCGCTTTCCGGGGCGGACGGTCTCCAGAATCTCCTGGGCGGCGACGGTGGTGTAGCGCTCGTCCCACAACTCCACCGGCACGTCCAGCGCGTCCGCCAGCGCCTGCGCGTACGTCTCCACCCAGCGGGCCTGAGGGCCCACCTCGCCCCGCAGAGTCAGCGGCCGCCCGACAATCACCCGCTCGGCGCCGTATTCGGCCACCAGGCGGGCAATGGCGGCGAAGTCCTCGGCGCGGGACTTCCGCTCCACCACCCCCACCGGTCGGGCCACCGTCCCGCTGGGGTCGCTGACCGCCACCCCAATCCGCCGTTCACCCAGGTCCAGTGCCAGCACCCGCATGTTCTTGAGAACCACCAAGACACGAAGGGGGAAATTAACAACAAACAAATCTTTGTGTCTTCGTGTCTTCGTGGTAAAAATCTCAGAACCACCAAGACACGAAGGCACGAAGTTTTTTGTGTCTTCGTGTCTTCGTGGTGAAAACCAAAACCTCAGGGCGTCACCTGGACGGTGATGCGCAGAGGGAGCAGGGGCAAATTCGGCAGCCAGCGGGGCCAGACCTGAATCTGGGGCGGCTGGGCCAGTGGCCACTGGCTCGCCAGCAACTCGGCAGCCTGGGCGATGGTCTTGCCCCGGACGATCTGCCGGACAGCCTGCGGGTCCACTTCGGCGGCCGCAGTGCCCACCGCCGAGACGGAGAAGGTGATCACCCCTCCCTCGGGGCCGGCCGTCGGCTCCTGAATCTCAAAGGCGGCATCCACCAGCACGTGCCCGGGTGGCAGACGGCGCACCAGGGCAGCATAGGCGACCGCCTCGGCGTTATCCCGGTCCACCGCCATACCGGTGACCAGCAGTTTCATATACACCTGCAGCGTGTCCGCTCGCTCGTAGAGAAACCGGTTGTACGAGACCTCGCGGGCCTGAATCTCCAGAGACTGCCGGAAGAGGACCTCATTGGGCTCCAGATACTCCTGCAGGCCCTGGTAGGCTTCCTCCAGCAGTCGGGCCGTCAACTGTTCCCGGGCCCGGTCCATATCCTCCTGAGAGACGGCGCGGACTTCCTGCAGGCCACCACCCCGGGTCGGTTCCGGGTTGATGACCCGCAGGGCCAGCGCGGCGACGCCCTCCACCTGGTTGATGAGTCCGGCGCCGACGTTGCCCACCGGCCCCTCCTCCAGGGCCTCTACGGGGGCCGGGGCCTGCCCGAAGGGGGGCACCGTCACGTCCTGGGTGGTGGCGAAGCGGACCGGGAAGGCGCCGGCAGAGGTCCGGACGACGGTACGGGCGGGCACCAGAATCTCCTGCCCCAGCATGTTGGTGAAGAGGACGGTTCCGGTGGCCCGGCCCGATTCGTAGGCGGCAGTGCCGGTGGTCTCCACCTCCAGACTCCCGACGAAGTAATCGCCCACCCGGCGGGCGGGAATCTGCCCGCCCGCCGCGTCCACGGCCTGCGTCTCCAGCCCGGCCGATACGGTGACGGTCGCCCGGACGGTCTCCACGGTGG